>NZ_FZMA01000008.1:0-21179 GCF_900197775.1 Helicobacter salomonis | reverse complement strand
TTATAGGTTTGTAGGAACGGTAGATACTTCTCTCTTTAGCAACATGTAGTGCTAGCGCTCTTAACGGCATTGTTAACTACTAGCGGGGGGCTACCCCACAAGCACGGAAAAGCCCTTAAACTTTCAAATTCTCCTGGAAATACAAGCTATGTAAAACCTTAACTTCTTCCTCTTCTTTGTGCCCATCGAGCATGGATTGCAAAGACCCCTTGATGGCAAACAAGGACATATACAAATGCACGATGAAAAAGCCCACCAGCACCAGCCCTAAGAAATTATGCACCAACGCGCTTAGGCGCAACAAAGAGATTTGATAAAGCCCTAAAAAATTAGCAATAGTGCTCAAATCCTCCGTATTGAAGTATAAAATCCCCCCACTGGCAATCATCACTAACCCGCCCAAAGTGGCAATCCAAAACCACATCTTTTGCCCCGCATTAAACTTATAAGCAGGCACGGGTTTTTTCTCTTTGGAGAGG
The DNA here is from genome assembly GCF_900197775.1 of Helicobacter salomonis. Classification (NCBI taxonomy): domain Bacteria; kingdom Pseudomonadati; phylum Campylobacterota; class Epsilonproteobacteria; order Campylobacterales; family Helicobacteraceae; genus Helicobacter; species Helicobacter salomonis. Next base: position 20,700 of record NZ_FZMA01000008.1, on the reverse strand, counting down.
TAACCCCCCATGATCACTAGCCATTTAATGTCTGCTAATCTAAAAAACATATCTTTGAGCCACATGAACAACATGGGTAACACCGCCACCATAAATACCACGCAACCCACGCTGTGCACAATACGGCAAAAGCGCACAAACGCCCCACCTCCAAAGAAATCCCCAAAGATCATGATAAGTCCAGTAGGCACGAGCAAGGTGAAAGAAACCCCTGCGATCCAATGGATAATGCGGTTAAAAAGCGTAAAAAAAGGGATTTTCTGCCCGTTGTGTTGGAATTGCTTGGGTCCAATGATAAGATAGTGCATTAAAAAGCCAAAGCCTACGCCTAGCACTACTGCTAAAAATAGCCACAAAAAATAATGACCCTGCCAGAGAGTCCATAGCTGACCTAGTTGACCGGTGTAGGCTTGCCCATAGGGCAAAATGCCTAAAATGCGTTCCTGATCTAGGGGCGTGCTCTGTGCGCTCAAAGTCCCTACCAAACCCGCTAAAGTGAGAAATCGTTTCATCAGCTCCCCCTAAGGTGTTGCGCCCTCTAACTGGTGCGCGGCTTTGGTTTTGAAATCCTGCGCATTGGCATACTTAGCCATCACCCGTTTGCGATAAATATCTGCAATGCTCAGCGCATCCCCCACTAGAAGCGCGTTGGTTGAGCAGGTCGCTGCGCACATGGGCACCTGCCCATTGGCAATGCGATTGACCCCATAAAGTTCCATCTCTTTTTGCGAATGCGTGGGCGCAGGTCCCCCTGCACACATGGTGCATTTATCCATCACTCCCCGCACCCCAAACGCCCCATCTCTAGGGAATTGAGGCGCACCAAAGGGACAGGCATACAAGCAATACCCACACCCAATACAAGTTTCTTTATTGTGGAGCACGATCCCATCCTCACGGATGTAAAAACAATCCACGGGACAGACCTGCGCACAGGGTGCGTCTGTGCAGTGCTGGCAGGCAATGGAGATCGATTTCTCCTTACCCTCCACCCCCTCATAGAGAGTAATCACCTTGCGGCGGTTTAAGCCCACCTCCAGCTCATTAGAGTGTGAACACGCCACAGAGCAGGCAAAGCAACTGATACAGCGGTTGTCGTCGCAATAAAACTTCATGCGATTGGCATTGGGGATTTGTTTAGCAGGTTCTAAATTTTTTGCCATATCAAGCCTTTTCAATGCGGCATAGGCCGGCGTTAAATTCGGGGATTTGAGTCACCGGGTCAAAGCCGTAATTGGTGATCGTGTTGGAGCTCTCCCCAGTGGTGTAGGGCTTGGTGCCTTCAGGGTAGCGATGGCTCACATCCACACCCTGCAACACCCCTGCAAAGCTATAGGGCATGCAAATGCGATCGGGGGTAACTGCGTAGCTAAAGATTGCCTTGACCTTAATTTTAGTCCCCTCAGGGGAGTGTATCCACATCATCTCCCCATCTTTGATCCCGTGATTGAGGGCTAAATCGGGGTGGATGTTGCAAAACATCTCGGGCGTAATATGGGACAAGTATTTGCTCGTGCGCTCCAGCATCCCTGCCCCGCTCAAGTTCACCAAGCGCATGGAGGCGATCACGATGGGGAATTCCTTCGCCCACTCCTCTTTAGTCTGTTCGCTAATAAAACGCACATCTACCCTAAAGTTATTCACCTGGTCTTTAATGGCGGGGTATTTTTGCACCAAATCTGGGCGAGGAGAGTGGATGGGCTCTCGGTGCACGGGAATTTGATCGATGAAATTCCACACAATGGCACGCGCACGCGCATTCCCATAGACACACACGCCCTTTTCATCGCATTTCTTTTGGATGAGTCCGCTGGTGTCCACCTTCCAATTATCCCCCATGATCGCTCTCTCATGGTCGGTAAGCTTAATCCCTAACACCTTTTCGATATTGGCTTTGGTGATTTCAGGGTAACCCCCCTTGATGGCTGAACCCTTGATTGTAACACTCTTATCAGCCAACAAATCCTGCCCCTTGTATTCCTCTCCAAAGCGTGCCCTAAAGCCCATGCCCCCCTGCTTGGTAGGCACGCTAATGTCATACAGAATAGGCGTGCCGGGGTGTTCTGTAGTCCAAGCTGGCCAAGGCAAGCCATAATACTGCCCCTTCATAGGTCCATGCCCCTCTTGGCTGATGTAGTCAAACATGTGCCAATTTTCCTGCTGGGCTTTGAGTCGTTCCGGAGTCCAACCCCCTAGTCCAATGATTTTTACCGTGCGCGCAATTTCTCGAGTGGCATCTTCAGGCCATTGGAAGCTTTTTCTGACCTGCACGAGCTCCCCGTCTTGATTAAAATCACAGAGCATGGCCTTGGTGTATTCCTCATAAAAGCCAAACTTCTTTGCCATCTCAAACATCAATTCGTGATCCTGTTTGGCTTCATAGAGGGGTTTAACCACTTGGCTACGCCACTGCGCGGCGCGGTTGGTTGCCACCACAGTCCCCTCGCACTCAAACTGAGTTGCAATGGGGAGGACATAGACCCCATCGGGTTTTTCTGTGAGGATCGCTGCCTCATTCAAGAAAGGTTCGGCAATGACCATTAAATCCAATTTTTCAATGGCTCTAGCCATTTTGATATTGTGTGCTAGAGAGGAAACCCCATTGCCTTGCACCCATAGCCCCTTAATGGGCGCGCTAGAGTGAGTCTTGCTCTCTTGTAAGACACCCTCATGCCAAAGCGACACACTGAAACCTTTTTTGTGCATCCACTCAGGCGCAAAAAAGCGTTTTTGCAAACTCTCAAAACTCACACCCCAACACTTGGCGTAGTAACGCCAACTAGGCTCGCTTAGACCATAGTAGCCGGGCAAGTTGTCGGCCAAACATGCCATGTCTGTTGCCCCTTGCACATTGTCATGCCCGCGCACGATGTTACAACCCCCACCCTTTTTGCCCATATTGCCTAGAACCAGTTGCAAGATGGAGAGCATGCGCGTGTTGCCACTCCCCACGCTGTGCTGCGTAATCCCTAAAGCCCAACCCAGAGTAGCTGGTTTGGCTGTTGCAAACACGCGGGTGGTTTGGATGAGCAAGCTAGCTGGCACGCCAGTAATGTCTTCGACCACTTCGGGGGTGTATTTCAAAGCCTCTTGTTTGATGGCCTCAATCCCATAGGCCTGGTTTTTAATAACCTCTTTATCTTCCCAGCCATGCTTAAAGATCAAATGCAACATGCCATAGATAAAGGCAATATCGGTCCCTGAGCGAATCCGCACATAAATATCCGCTTTAGCCGCACTCTTGGTAAAAACTGGATCGATCACGATGAGCTTGGCGTTATTGCGATCCTTGGCTTGCAAGAAATGCTTAAAGCCAATGGGATTGCTCACGGCCGTATTCAGTCCCACCATCATGATTGCCTTAGAATGCCCGACGATGTCCCCAAAGTGGTTTGTCATCGCACCATACCCCCATGTATTCGCCACACCGGCGACTGTGGTGCTGTGTCAAATCCTAGCTACATGATCGATGTTGTTTGTCCCATAAAAGGCGGCAAATTTGCGCCAATAATAGGCTTGCTGGGAGTTCATCTTGGCACTCCCTAAAAACATCATGCTATCAGGGCCATACTCTTCACGCATGGCGATCATTTTCGCGCTGATTTCATCGATCGCCTGCTCGTAGCTAATGCGCTTCCACTGCCCTCCCTCTCTTTTGAGGGGGTATTTGAGGCGCATTTTAGATTTCACTAGATCAATTTGATCCACGCCCTTACAGCAGTGACTACCCGCGCTGATGGGGTGATCTTGGGCCACATCTTGGCGAATCCACACTCCATCCTTGACCTCAGCAATGATTCCACATCCGGCCGAACAGATACTGCAGATGGTTTTGACTCTTTTGACTCCCTCATTGGGGTCGATGACCTTATCCTCTTTTTGACTCGCCTTGGTGTTAGCAAAGGCCAAACCAGCCCCCACGCCTGCCCCAATCGCACCCATTTTTAAGAACGAGCGACGACTTAATTTTTCCGCCATGTTACTTCCTTTCCCACACTACCACACGCTTCTGTAGAAAATGTCCCAAGCAGGGGTTTTGTGATAGAGAATTTCTTTTTTATTACTCTTGCCCACCACCACACCATTACTATCTGGATCGGTATTAGTGAAGCGCTTTTCGGGCATGCTCGCTAGCAAACTTTGGCCTGCCAAGGCTCCAGCCCCCAGCATTCCCAAGCGCTTTAGAGCGACGCGCCGTTTATTGTCTGACATACTGCCTCCTAATGCAGGTTGAAGAACAACCTTTCGTGTTGGATAAATGCACCTAGAATTATAGCGCAGCTTTGGTAACACGCGCTCTTTTCATGCGTGCTGATAGCCTCCAAAAAAGCATCGCTAAAGAGGTGGAAAAAGTCCTTAAAAAGGCGTTCATGCAGACTAAAAAAAGCCTGATCTTCTAGTAGTTTCTGTAAGAATGCGTTCATCATGAGAGTTAAAAAGGCTAGATCGTCCTCACTGGTTGGACTTGTGATCGTATGGCTCTCTAATCTGAGGTTTGATTGCTTTAAAAGCGCGATAGCCTCTAAGCGTTTTTTGCCATTGTCCTGACCTTCTAGGTAATAGGATGCGCTCAAGGGCACAAATTGAGAGCTCGGAGAAAACAACACTGCGTTTTGCTCCTCTTTAAAGGCTTCTAGTCCCTGTTTCAAAAAGTGGTGAAACTCTTGCCAGCCTTGTGCCGTGTGCGAATCAAAGGGGAAGTTTTTAAGGTGATCCACCAAAGCTCTTAACTCGTTAAACACGCTTTCATTGTGCACGAAAACGACCATGTAGTGCCATAGGCGGTAGTAAAGGGCGCGCGCACAGATGAGATTGGAGTCCATGCTCATTTTAAAATAGAGTTAATATCTAGCATGTCTTCTAGCATGATTTTCACCTTACAATCCGCGCAGGCGTAAAGGGCGGCGATCCTGCGCGCATCGCCTTGAAATTTAGGGGTCATGATTGCTGCGATCTTTTGCACGCTTTTAGTCGTACCAATGGGTTTACCACACATTTTGCACGCAAACAAGCTATCTTGTGCCATCACCTTGGGCGCGAAATACGCCGGATTTAAGGCAATCCCATCGCGCTCCAAATGCAAACAATCCTTTTCAGGGCATGTTGCCTCGCAATATCCGCAGGTGGTGCAAAGGCTAGGATTAAAGAGCAAGGTATAGGCGTTGCCATCTACACTGAGCGCATTGGTGTTGCACGCCCCCACACAAGAGAGGCACAGGGTGCAGTTAGAGTTAATCTCGACATGCCCGTAACGGATAAAACTAGCCGAGGGCACGCTCCCATAATCCCCCTCACCTATGGCATGTTTGAGGCGTTGGGCAAACAAATCTCGCTTTGTGCGCGCGGGGATGTTGGGGGGGCTAAAGGGGGTAGCGAGGCTTTGTGCGTTCTGCAGACATGCGCGTAGTTCTTCTGCATGACTAGCGAGCAAGATAGCCTCTTTTTGGTAAATCTTGACATAAATGGCGTTGAGTAGGATGATGCTCTCCAAAGTGCCTACGCCCAACCCCTGAGGAGCGTAGATCACAATCTGACTACCGCTCTCTTGCAAGAGAGTGAGCAGGGCGACTTGCTCCAAGATGTTGAGGTTGAGACAGAGGGGTAAAACCTCCTTTTTAAGGGGAATGAGGGGTAAATCTACCTTATGGTCCATAAGCAGGGGAACATACCCCTTGTAGAGTTTAGCCACCTCCTGCATGCACTCCAAACTAAAGCCAGAATAACTCAAACTCCCACTAGGGCACACGCTGATACATTTCCCGCAATCGATACAAATCTGGTGGTTGATGACTAAATGGCGGTTATCCTCACATATTAAACCCTGAGAGTGCGCGATTTGGGGGTCTAATTTGGTAATAGCCTGAGTAGGGCAGACTTCGCTACACTTCCCACAACACTCCACACGCCGCTGGTGGTACTGACAAACCTCTTTGTTGTAACTAAAGAATTCACTAAAAGAACCCTCCTGGGTGGGGGTGTGCTTGGTAGCATCAAAGTCAAATTGCAAACCATGCACCTCATAGAGGAGCGAGAGACTTTGAGCTAACTCCAAGGAGCTTTGAGTGCTTTGCTCTACTAAAAAATTGACCTCCCTAGCCACTCTCTTAGCCCCCTGCAAAGGCACATTAGCCACCACGCACTCTACATCCAATTCAACATTCTCTACAACCTCAATGTGATCGTGCAACACAACATCGGGGTAAGCGGGGTTTTTGGCATAGACAAATTCCAACATGAGTCCATTCTAAGATATTTAGTTAAATGGATGGGTGAGACACCCTCCCTAAAGGGAGCGACTTTCTGCTTATCAAGTGTCTATACTTGGTTGCTGTTCTACACATTCAATGTCGTTGCAAGCTGGCAAGGTCATTTGTCTTTAGTGTGCAGATGCATGTATGCATTGATTAAACCTTGTATGATAGACTAGGTAACACTAATACAGGAAAAGTTGTGAATCTGTCGCATTTATATTTTAATCGAGAGCTCTCGTGGTTGCAATTTAATACCCGTGTGCTAGATCAAGTTTGCGATCCAAAATCACCCCTTTTGGAACGACTCAAATTCCTAGCCATTTATGGGACAAATTTAGATGAGTTCTATATGATTCGGGTGGCTGGGCTCAAACACCTGAGCGAAGAGGGAGAATTCAAAGTGGGAGTGGATCAAATGAGCCATGACGAGCAACTTAAACACATTCGCCATTACCTGCGGGCTGAACAAAAAGTGGTCCAGGAACAGTTTTTATATCTCAAAGAAAAACTCCATGAGGTGGGTTTGTCCTTAGTTGATGGAGTGCAGGAGCTTTGTCAAAGACATCAAGATAGGTTGCAAGATTATTTCGAAAACACGCTTTACCCATTGGTTGTGCCTATTGTACTAGACCCTGCACGCCCCTTCCCCTTTTTGAGCAATTTGAGTTTTGGTCTTGTGCTCAGTCTCAAGCGTCACAAGCATACGCATAATACCTATGGCATTATCAAAATCCCAGCTGTAGTCAAACGCTTTGTCGAGGTAGAAAAGGGGGTATTTGTACCTGTAGAAGAGGTGGTGCGCGAATTTGCACCTTTACTCTTTGAGCGGCATGATGTGCTCTCTAGCATGGCGTTTCGTGTCACCTGCGATGCGGATATGGAGATCATCGAAGATGAAGGGCATGACCTAGCCGAGCTCATCAGTGAAGGTTTACGCACGCGTAATCGGGGCGATGTCGTGCGCTTAGAAGTGAGTGGTGCGCATGAGGATTTATTAGACTTTATCAAACACAAGATGCCCGATGTAGATGTTTACAAAAGCGATATTTTATTGAACCTGGGTTCTTTGTGGGAATTGGTCAACACCAAGGGCTATAGCTCGCTCAAAGCGCCTGTTTTTCATCCTAAAGTACTGCCTCCTTTGAGTGATTTAGAAAGCCATGCGGATATGTTTGATCTACTGGACAAGCAGGATATCTTTTTATTCCACCCCTATGAAAGCTTTGACCCCATTGTGCAATTTATCGAGGACGCAGCCAAGGATGAGCAGGTGCTCTCCATCCGCATGACTCTCTATCGTGTGGGCAAGGAATCGCCCCTTGTCAAAGCCTTAACAGAAGCCGCTCCCCATAAACAGGTGAGCGTGCTCGTGGAGCTCAAGGCGCGTTTTGATGAAGAAAATAATTTGCACTGGGCTAGAGAATTAGAGGACGCGGGCGCACATGTCATTTATGGTGTGCCTAAGTTGAAAGTGCATGCCAAACTCGCCCTTGTGGTGCGCAAGGTAGACGATCAGATTAAAGAATATGCGCACTTGAGCACGGGTAACTACAATACTCAATCGGCTAAGATTTACACCGATATTAGTCTGCTCACTTCTAATAGAGAGATTGCCTACGATGTTTTAAAACTATTCCACTCCCTGAGCACAGGGGTTTCTGGTAAGACCCGCCTCAAAACTCTTTTTATGGCACCCCAACAGATTCGTGATCAAATGCACAGCTTGATCCGGTCTGAAATGCAGTTTAAAGAGAAGGGGCGCATTATCTTAAAAGCTAATGCCTTAGTGGACCCAGATATCATTCAAGACCTTTATGAGGCTTCGCGTGCGGGGGTTAAGATTGATTTGCTCATCCGCGGCATGTGTTGTTTACGCCCTCAAGTTCCGGAGGTGAGTGAAAATATCCGTGTTTTTTCCATTGTAGGGAAATACTTAGAACATGCCCGTATCTACTACTTTGCCCATGACTCTGCAAAGCTGTATTTTTCTAGTGCGGATATGATGACACGCAATTTAGACAAGCGCGTGGAGTTACTGATTCCAGCCCCCTCTAAGACAATCCAACGTAAGCTGTTCCATATTTTGCACACCCAGCTTAAAGACAATGTCCAATCTTACACACTCAAACCAGATGGTAGCTATCACAAAGTGCCATGCGAAGGGAATTGCTTCGATGCCCAAGCTTTCTTTGAAGAAGAAGTAGAAAGATCGCATGGCTAAAGTCTATGATGTCGCCAAGAAGTTCTTATTCCAATTAGAGCCTGAGAGTGCCCATGCATTGGCTGAACAGGCCTTAAAAGTGTTAGGCTGGTGTCCTTGGCTGACACGCCCTTACAAACACCCTGCATTGGAAAATGATATTTTGGGCATGCGCATGCCCAATCCTATCTGTTTGGCTGCGGGGTTTGATAAAGATGCCACCATGTTAGCCGGGTTAAACCAGCTAGGTTTTGGAGGGGTTGAGGTGGGCACAGCCACGCCCAAACCCCAGTATGGTAACCCTAAACCCCGTTTATTTAGATTCCTACAAGAAGAAAGTTTGCAAAACGCGATGGGGTTCAACAATAGAGGTATAGCGCCTTTGGTACACCGTTTGGAGCGTGTGCGTCCCTTGAATTGCCTTGTGGGGGTCAATGTGGGCAAAAATAAAAATACAACCCAGGAAAAGGCCTTAGAGGATTATCAGAAAGGTTTACAGATGAGCCTTGGAGTGGGGGATTACTATGTCTTTAATCTCTCCTCGCCCAATACTCCCAATCTTAGAGATTTGCAAAATAATGCCTTTGTGGGTGAACTCTTTGACATGGCGCGCGCTCTCACGCACAAACCTCTCTTTTTAAAGGTCGCCCCCGATTTGCCCAGCGATGCGCTTTTAAAAGTATGTGCTAGCGCGCTAGATTATGGTGCGCATGGCATTATTGCTACCAATACTACCACTGACTACACCCTCTTACCCGGGGCAAAGTCTTTTGGGGGGATCAGTGGACGCGCCCTGCAGACTAAGAGCAGAGAGGTTTTTAAACACATCGCGCAAGCATTTTTTGGCAAGGCTATCTTAGTGTCTGCAGGAGGGATTGATAGTGCACAAGAAGCCTATGCGCGTATTAAAATGGGAGCGCATTTTGTGCAGATTCTCACGGGTTTTATCTACCAAGGTCCACTGATCTGTAGACAAATCAATCAAGATATAGTAAAATTATTGCAAAAAGATGCTTTAGACTCTATTCGGGATGCCGTGGGGATTGGGTGATGATAGGATTAAAATTTTTAAGACCGGTTTTGCAGATTTTGACTTTAAGTTTAGGAGTGGTCATGCTGGATGCAGCAGAAAAACGAGGGTGTTTGGCTTGCGTGCCCTTGCCCAAATATTACAGCACAACTTTGGACAATGGTTTACAAGTAGTGGCTGTGCCTTTGGAAAATAAGAGTGGGGTAATTGAAGTAGATGTACTCTATAAAGTGGGCTCAAGAAATGAGGTGATGGGCAAGAGTGGTATTGCGCACATGCTCGAACACATGAACTTTAAAAGCACCAAGAACCTCAAAGAGGGCGAGTTTGATGCCATTGTGAAAGGTTTTGGAGGTGTGAGTAACGCCTCTACAAGCTTTGACTATACCCGCTATTTTATTAAGGCAAGCAATGCGCATCTGGATAAATCCCTGGAGCTTTTCGCCGAAATGATGGGGTCTTTGCAACTCAAAGAGGAGGAGTTTTTGCCTGAAAGGGAGGTAGTGGCTGAAGAAAGATTATGGCGCACAGATAATTCTCCTTTAGGTTATTTGTATTTCCGTTTCTTCAACACCGCCTTTGTTTATCACCCCTACCACTGGACTCCTATTGGTTTTATGGAGGACATCAAGAATTGGAAACTCAGGGACATTAAAGATTTTCACTCGTTGTACTACCAACCCAAGAATGCCATCGTGCTCGTGGTGGGGGATTTAGACCCTAAACAAGTCTTCGAACAGGCTAGAAAGTATTTTGCTCCTATCCAAAATAACACCGCCCGCAACATTCCCGGGGTTTATATGCAAGAACCCCTGCAAAATGGCCTGAGGGAAACCACCATTCATAAGCAGGACCTCTCCTTAGAGTGGTTGGCTATCGGATACAAAGTCCCTCCATTCGCCCATAAAGATCAAGTAGCCCTCAACGCATTAGCCAAATTGCTCACCCAGGGGGACAGCAGTTTGCTCAAAAAGGATTTGGTGGATCAAAAGCGTTTAGCTTCTCAAGTTTTTGCACAGAATATGGAGCTCAAAGACGCGAGTGTATTTCTATTCATCGCAGGGGCTAACCAGAATGTGGAGGCACTCAAGATCAAGCAGGAGATTCTAAATATTTTGGATCAGATCAAACGTGGAGGAATCACCCAACAACAGCTCGATAAGGTCAAAGTCAACCATCGGGCGGATTTCATCGCCAGCTTGGAAGATTCTTCAGATGTTGCCGAGATTTTTGCAGAATATCTCACGCAGGGGAATCTTAAAGACATTGCAGAATACCAGGCTCGATTTGATGCATTAGAAGTAAAGGACATTGTGCGCGTGGCCAACGAATACTTCCGCGATGAAGTTTATAGTAGCGTTGTCCTAAAACCCTAGAGTGCTACCATGCATGCATTGAGCGCGTTAATTACCCCTTTTAAAGCGGATTTAACCCTCGATGAGGAAGCCTATATTGCCCTCATTGAGCGTCAGATCGAGCATGGCATGGATGCGTGTGTGCCCGTGGGCACGACGGGCGAATCAGCGACATTAACTCACCAGGAACACATGCGCTGCATTGAAATCGCTGTTGCAGTGTGCAAGCCCAGGGGCATCAAGGTTTTGGCAGGTGTGGGGAGTAATGCCACGAGCGAGTCAATCATGCTTGCTACATTTGCCCAAAAAGTGGGTGCAAGTGGGATTTTGTCTGTGAGTCCCTACTACAATCGGCCCACACAACAAGGACTTTTTGAGCATTATAAGACTATTGCTAATTCTGTAGAAATTCCCTTGATCCTCTATGATGTACCCGGGCGCACAGGGGTGCAGATTGCTACACAAACAGCCGCGAGGCTTTTCAAGGAGGTTGAGAATGTCGTGGGCATCAAAGAGGCTTCAGGGGCAATGCAACGACTTTCAGACCTAGATCGCTTCGCTGAGGGGATTTTAGTTTATAGTGGCGAGGACAAACTCAACCATGCCATTATGGCCTGCGGGGGCGTAGGGGTAATTTCGGTCACGGGGAATTTATTCCCCAATAAAATCTCTGCCCTGGTACAAGCCGCTCTCAAAGGGGATTTAGTTACCTCGCGCGCAATCCAAACAGAACTCTATGATATCAATACGGCACTCTTTTGCGAAACTAATCCCATTCCGATCAAGGCAGCCATGCACATGACTGGTTTACTGCCCCATTTAACATACCGGCTTCCCTTGGTAGCCCCTAGCTTGGACAACATGCACTATTTAGAAACCATCTTAGAAAAATATGAGGTACCGGTATGAACACAGCAGAGACAGAAATGCAGGGTAAAACTTTAGTGGTGAGTGGGGCAACCCGTGGGATTGGCAAGGCCATTCTTTACAAATTTGCGCAAAATGGCGTGAATGTGGCTTTTACCTACCACAAGAATGAAGAGGAAGCCCTTAAAATCGCTACAGAAGTCCATGATCTCTATGGTATCAAGGCTAAAGCTTACCACTTGGACATTCTGGAACCCGAACAATACATGGAACTCTACAAGCAAATTGATTGTGATTTTGAGCGGGTGGATTTTTTTGTGTCCAATGCGATCATTTATGGACGCTCTGTAGTGGGTGGATTCGCCCCTTTCATGCGCCTTAGACCCAAGGGATTGAACAATATCTATACCGCCACAGTATTAGCCTTTGTAGTAGGGGCACAAGAGGCTGCCAAGCGCATGAAATTGGTGGGTGGAGGTGCGATCGTCTCTTTGAGCTCCACAGGGAATCTGGTCTACATGCCCAATTACGCCGGACATGGCAATTCGAAGAATGCGGTGGAAACTATGGTGAAATATGCTGCCACCGACTTGGGGGAATTTGGAATCCGCGTGAATGCAGTAAGTGGAGGACCTATTGATACCGATGCGCTCAAGGCCTTTCCTGATTATGCAGAGATTAAACAAAAGGTCGAAGAGCAATCGCCCTTAAAGCGCATGGGTAATCCTACGGATTTAGCTGGGGCAGTGTATTTCTTATGCGACCCAGCCCAAAGCGCATGGGTAACCGGACAGACCATTGTCGTGGATGGTGGCACGACTTTCAAATAATCAATGCGTGTGCGAATCCACGAGAGTCACGACCTCCAACTCGCTAGAAAGTATATTTTGTGTTCTAGCCTCTTGTGGTTGACAATGCTCTTTGTCACTCCAATAGTGGCGTTGGTTTTGTTACCCCAGATGACTCAGATCACTCAGGAAGAGCTTGCCAGAGTTTTGAAACCCTGGTGGGGTTTTTACCTTGTGTGGTGGTTTGCTGTGTTCGTAACTCAAGTGATCGGTTATTATAAACTCGCTAAGGTGAGTCGCAATCTATTGCTCTTTAGATGTGTCGCCTTTCCCTATGTCGCCGATGCGATCTTGTCTCTCATCGCACTCATTGCCTTTAAAGACCCTATTTCCATGCTCTCTTTTAAATCACTGAGCTTTTTCCTCTATGCCTATTATGACTACCGCCTCTTCGCGGAGCTCAGTCGTGTTACTCAAGATCATGTCTTTAAAAATGGGATCATACTTATCGGAATTGGTTTAACGCTTTCTCTGCTAGTTCTTGTAGGTGCCGGAGATTTAGGATTCTTGGTTTTAGGTTTACTCTTTTTAGTGGGAGCATTAGCAGGATGGGGAATGATCTTTATGGGTTTTGTGCGTCTTAAAGAGATTTCTTATCCTTAAGGGAGCGTTGTGCTAGCCAAATTCGCCCGCAACATTCCCAATATCTTAACTATCCTGCGCATTTTTCTGGCAATTTTTTTGCTCTTTTTTATTTTGCATGGGGAATCTATATTTAAGATACCCCAATCTTATATCAACTATACTGAGGCTGTTATATTTTTAAGTGCTGCGTTCACGGATTTTTTAGATGGCTACATTGCTAGAAATTACCACCTCAAAACTTTGTTTGGCGAAATTTTTGACCCTTTGGCGGATAAAATCCTCATCTTAGCCGCATTTTTAGGATTGCTCTATTTAGATCGCATCAATCCATGGATCCCCTTTGTGATCTTAGGACGCGAGTTTTTTATCGCCGGACTTAGAATCTCTGTTTCTAACATGGGTAAAAGTATTTCAGTGAGCCGTTTGGGCAAGTATAAAACCTTTTTGCAGATCATCGCTATCGCCTCCCTCTTAGCCGACTTGCACTTAGGAGGTGTGTTGGTGGGGCATTACTTAGTCGCCCTTGCGCTTTTTGCTACTCTCTACTCAGGCATGGATTATGTGATCAAATACTACCGCCTTGTGCGCGCGTTGGAGATTTGATGGGCTGGCTCTCTTCCATAGCGGCTTTGGGATTTTTGATCTTCTTTCACGAGTTGGGCCATTTCCTGGCCGCGCGTGCATGTGGGGTAGGGGTAGAGGTCTTTAGCATCGGTTTTGGGCGCAAACTTTGGCACAAGCGCTTAGGCAATACCCAATACGCCCTCTCTCTTATCCCTCTAGGAGGGTATGTTAAACTCAAGGGGCAGGAGAGTCAAGTAGAGAGCTCGGATAGCTACCTCAATCAACCTCCTTTGAAAAAGCTAGTGATTTTGAGTATGGGTCCCCTCTTTAATCTCTTGCTTGCCTTTGGTATTTATTTAGGTGTGGGTTTGGTAGGGCATACAAGTTTAGCTCCTGTAGTGGGCGCGCTCACCCCTGAGATGCCTGCCATCAAAAATGGAATTAAAGTGGGAGATCGCATTGTGGCGGTGAATGGGGTGGCTATTAGAGACTGGGAAGAGCTTTTCAAGGCTATCCAGCACACGCAGGGCTCTATCACGCTTAAAATCAAGCGCAATCATCTCTTGAATATCACTCTCACCCCAACCCCTAAAACCACTCAAAACGCCTTTAAAGAGCCCGTGCAAACTAAACTCATCGGCATTGCCCCGGCTAAAGAGCAAGTATGGGTGCGTTATGGCTTTTTAGAATCCACTCAGCGCGCCTTTAGTCAGCTTGTAGAGATGTGCACGCTGATTATCAAGGGGATTGGAAAGCTCTTTATGGGTGTAGTGAATGTGTCTGAGATTAGCTCTGTAGTGGGAATTGTGGATTTTATGGCACACCAACAAAGCTTAGCCTTGCTCTTAAGCATTGCCTTCATCTCGATCAATCTAGGGATTTTAAATCTCCTCCCCATTCCTATACTAGACGGAGGACAGATGGTAATCGTGTTGTTAGAAAGCCTAACAGGGCGCAAACTCAAACCCGCTTATATCGAAAAACTCAATCTCTTAGGACTGGTCTTGCTCGTCGTCTTGATGGCTCTAGGTTTGTTTAATGATGTGCACCGTCTAATGGGTTACTAAAGCCTCAAAAACGGCTCTTAGGAGTTTGACAAATTTTCAATATGTTGCTATTATTCGCCCTCATTTTCATGTTAGTGAGGGAAGTTTGGCATGGGGGAGAAACAGTCTGTAGTCAATTTTTTTGNNCGCCGTAAAGCCCCTAGCTTTAGCTATGGGGATAGTTGGCTAGCACCAGCATGGCTGTGCTAATATTTGTGCAATCAAGGGGTAATACCCTTGGGGTTGGGGCATCAACCTTTGGAATAGGGAACGTAAGACTCCAAACGGAGCTGTCCTGCTTGAAGCCGCGATCTCCACTAAAGTTAGAATCCCCTAACTTTAGTTATGGGAGAGTATGTCAATTGGTGTTTTTGTGGTGAGTGCCCAAGCTGGTGAGTGGTTTTCAGGTGGCGGTTTTGTCGTAGGGAGATAGAATATCATAACTACAACCAAGCAAGCAAAAGAGTCAAAAAATTTTGTAAGTCTTGGTTTTGATTTAACTACGGGTTATGCCATACACACAGCAAACAATCTCGTCGATCTGCGCACTTATGGGATGCTGAGTAGTGTTTATGGTGCTGGGCCAAATACCCACAACCAAAATCTATTCTCTAGAACTTCTGTAGGTTTGGGTATCAACGCCATTATCAACTTCTTGAGCAATGTCACATCTGGCAGTCTTTTTGGTTTGGGTATCTTTGCTGGGGTTACGGGTATGGAAAATAACTACTCGCAAGGACAACGCTTTGCCCATGATTTTAATCTCAATGCTGTGGGTGGACTAGAGCTGCGCTTTGATAGCAGTGGTATTCAGATCGGTGTGCGTATCCCTATCTTTGAGCGTACCCTACGTTTTACGGATAGTCTAGCAATTACAAACAGCTATAAAGACCTTGCCTTGTATGCTAATTATCTCCACTACTTTTAAAGAGTGATGTTAAACGTGTAAAACATCAAATATCTTTGACATTTGATGTTTCCTAGGCTTGTTACCCGTAAAGAGGTTGCCTACTTTATGCTCCTATAGTAGCGATTTTTACAGAGTTTGTCCTCCGAGATATTTTGAGTGTGGCAGTTTCTTTTTGGAGGCTGACTCGAATCCTACCTTAAAGCATGAAAAAAACTCTGAGCACTCTCTAGCCCCTCCTCGGATCACACAACCCTACAAAGGGGTTTTTCACGATTGTTAAATCTCCCCCACTATTCACGGCAATCTTCCTCAAAATACATCTGTATAAGGTTTTCCTGTCTCAGAGAGAGGATTGCTAATTCTAGCACAGCTAAAATGACCAGGTGCTTACATCCTAAGACCTGAAGAATGAAGTTTTTCACACAAAAGATAAATTATAAAGTTTATCTTTTGATCCAATCAAGTTTTCATTGAGTATGTTGTTAGGGGGCATTGTGTACTACTTACGCATCTCTCAAAAACACAGACTTTGTGGTATCCCAAAGAATTCTGACGAGTCCAAGAACTGCTATGCGTCTTCAAGAAGGTCCATTGATTGGCTTTAAGAGGCTTTTTAGCCCCTCTGCTCTAGCATGTGGCAAAGGACGAACATGGAAAATTTCACCCATTTACATTTGCATACCGAATACTCTCTATTAGATGGGGCGAACAAGATCAAAATCTTGGCCCAGCGCATTAAAGAGTTAGGGATGACCAGTGTGAGCATGAGCGACCATGGCAATATGTTTGGAGCGATTGATTTTTACACCTGCATGAAAAAAGAGGGGATCAAGCCCATCATTGGAATTGAAACCTATCTGCACAACGCCGAAAACTTAGAGGACAAACAATCCCGCCAACGCTTCCATTTGTGTCTTTATGCCAAAGATCAAGAAGGCTATGCCAACCTAATGTATCTAAGCTCTCAAGCCTTCCTCAAGGGTTTTTACTATTTTCCTCGTATCAATAAAAAGCTGCTCAAAGAACGCGCTAAGGGCTTGATCTGCTCGAGTGCATGCTTGCAAGGCGAAATTAATTGGCATCTCAACCTCAACAACCCCAAAAACAAACAGTATGGCGCAAAGGGCTATGAAGAGGCCAAGCGCATCGCCTGTGAATACCAAGACATCTTTGGGGACGACTTCTACATGGAAATTATGCGCCATGGTATTGCCGATCAACTCTACATTGACGAGCAACTTATTAAGCTCTCTTTAGAGACCGGTATTAAGCTCATTGCCACTAATGACACCCACTACACCAAGCAGGAGGACGCGCGCGCCCAAGAAGTCGCCATGTGTGTGGCAATGAATAAAACTTTTGGGGATAAGGACCGCTTAAAACATTCCGTGCACGAGTTTTACATCAAATCTCCCGCGCAGATGGCACAACTTTTTGCAGATATCCCTGAAGCCCTAGAGCACACCCAAGAGATCGCACGCAAATGCCAGCTAGAATTAGATTTAAAAAGCGACACCAACCCACCCACTCCCCCGCGCTTTAAATTCACCAAAGAGTACGCCACCAACGAGGGACTAGACCTTGAAGAAGACGCACTCTACTTTGCCTACAAAGCTAGAGAGGGCTTGAAAAAACGCCTAGAGATCATCGATCCTAGCCAACACGCTGCTTACCAAGAACGCTTAGAATATGAGATCAAAACCATCGTGGACATGAAATTTGCCGGCTACATGCTCATCGTGTGGGATTTTATCCGCCATGCTAGAGAGAGTGGTATACCGGTAGGTCCGGGGCGAGGCAGTGCAGCCGGGAGTCTTGTGGCGTTTTGTTTGCAAATAACAGACATTGACCCGCTTAAATACGATCTCCTCTTTGAGCGTTTTTTAAACCCCGAGCGCGTGAGTATGCCCGATATTGATACGGATTTCTGCCAAAGACGGCGGGGCGAAATGCTCGACTACATGGTTTCTAAATATGGCAAATACAATGTCGCCCAAGTGATCACTTTCAATAAAATGCTGGCTAAGGGGGTGATTCGCGATGTGGCACGCGTGCTGGACATGCCCTATAAAGAAGCCGATGAAATGGCTAAACTCATCCCCAATCGCTTAGGAATCACGCTCAGAGAGGCTTACGAGCTAGAGCCCAAGATCGCCCTATTGACTGAGAGCAACCCCACGGCTAAACAAGTTTGGGAATTCGCCCTAAGCTTGGAGAATTTGAATCGTTCCGCGGGCAAACACGCGGCCGCATTGGTGGTGGATAGCGAGCGCGAATTGTGGCATAAGACCCCGCTATATACCGGCGAGCGCACGGGGGGGATTGTTACCCAGTATTCCATGAAATACCTAGAAGCGGTGGACTTGATCAAATTTGACTTTTTAGGGCTCAAAACTTTGAGTGTGATTGATGACGCGCTTAAGCTCATTGAAAAATACGCCCATAAGAAGATCGACTTTTTGAGTGTGAACATGGACGACCCAGAGGTCTACAAAACTATGCAAGAGGGTAACACCATTGGGATATTCCAAATTGAATCGGGCATGTTTCAAACCTTGAATAAACGCCTGCGCCCCTCCTGCTTTGAAGATATTATTGCTATCATCGCTTTAGGGCGCCCCGGACCTATGGAGTCTGGGATGGTGGATGATTTTGTCAATCGCAAACACGGATTAGAGCCCATCACCTATACCTTTGAGGCGTTAGAACCCATTTTGCGCCCCACTTATGGGACGATTGTCTATCAAGAGCAGGTGATGCAGATTGTGCAAACCATTGGGGGCTTTTCTTTGGGTGAGGCGGATTTAATCCGCCGTGCGATGGGCAAAAAGGACGCGCAAATCATGGCAGATAATCGTGCCAAATTCATTGAGGGCGCGCGTAAAAAAGGCTATGAAGCAGATAGAGCGGGCGATCTCTTTGATTTGATTGTCAAGTTTGCTGGGTATGGCTTTAACAAATCCCACTCGGCAGCTTATGCCATGCTCACCTTCCAAACCGCCTATCTCAAGACCCACTACAAACACGAATTTATGGCAGCGATGATTAGCAGTGAATGCCGCCACATTGAGGAAGTTGCTCACTATGTGGAGGAGGCCAACTCGATGGGAATCAAAGTAGAACGCCCCCATGTGAATGTGTCCGATGTGCGCTTTAGGGTGCAAGAGGAGGGAGAAGAAAAACATATTGTCTTTGGCTTAGAGGCGATCAAGGGTGCGGGCGAGGGACCTTTGGGCACTTTGGTGGAAATCCGCGAAAAGCAAGGCGCATTTAAAGATTTGCAAGACTTTATCAGCAAAATTGACTTTTCTAAGTTTAGCAAGCGTGTTTTAGAGCCCTTGATCAAATCCGGGAGTTTGGACAATTTGGGCTATAATCGGCGCACCATGTTAGAGAACTTGGATGCCATTTGTGAAGAGGGGCGCAGAAAGGATAAAACCAACGCCCAAATGCGCGCCGGACTCTTTGCAGACGCGCAGACTGAACGCGCCCATTTGGAGCTAACCCCCTATGAAGAATACGACATCAATACTTTGCTAGATTTTGAATACGAATGCATGGGCATTTACTTTTCAGGGCACCCGCTCAACGAGTTTAAAGATCAAATCAAGCCCTTAAAAAATATCCTTAAGAGCACGGACATTAAGCGCGTGGAAATTGGTAGTGCTGTGGTGCTGGTGGGCAAGATTTTAGAGCTCAAGCGCAAATTGGGCAAGAAAAGCAAAAAGCCTTATGGCGAGGCGGTAATTGTGGATTTATCCGGGCGTTTTGAACTCATGCTCTTTGAGCGCCAGCTCAACGCGCTAGAACAATTAGACAGCGATTTACCCCTAGCCTTTAAGTGCAAGGTAGAGGAACAAGAGGAGGTCGCGCGCTTACGCCTCTTTGAGATCAAAACCCTAGAGCAGATCGCCACAGAAAAGATCGCCAAAGTGCGTTACAAACCAGAGGCACAGCCTAGCGACATCGAGCCTTTAGATTTGCAAGCTGATTTTAACAAGGCCGCCTCCTGCCTGCAAGGGCAACCCTTGTGCTTGGTGGTGGACACTAGCGTGCCTGCAGAGTTGTTCGCACATTTAAAAGAGGTGGCAAATGCCAATAAGGGCGAGCGCGCGCTCTGCGTGGTGTTTAAAGAAAAAGACAAGAAAATCACTATCAGCACCCCCCTAAAAGTGAGCGCGCAGATCAAAGAGCAATTTAAAAATTATGAGTGGATGGATTGATGCGCCTCAATCAGTTTATCGCCCGTTATGCTCACTGCTCGCGCCGTCAGGCCGATACTCTCATAACAGAGGGTAAGGTGAAGATCAACCACCAAATTGCAAGCTTTACCATGCCCTTTAGCAAAGAAGATAAAATCTTTGTAGAAGGCAGATTGCTTAAAATTCCCAAAGCTCCCCGTTATAGCGTGATCCTCTATCACAAACCTAAGGGGGAGTTGGTGGCGCGCAAGGATCATCGTGCTCGCCCAACCATCTTTGAGAGCTTAGATCGCAAATTCGCCCATTTTATCCCTGTGGGGCGTTTGGACTTTGCCTCTAGCGGGCTATTGCTCTTAAGCGATCATAGCGGGGTGGCGAGTGCGCTGATGCATAGTGCCTTAGAGCGGGTGTATTTGCTCAAAATTGCAGGACCCATCACCCCCCAGATTTTAGAGGGCATGCAAAATGGGATTTGCTCCCACAAAGGCGCACACCCTAAAAACCCCAAACAGAGCCTAGAACTCCCCCCTTTTGCGCACTGCCATATCATTAAAAACCACCCGCATTTTTCTAAGCTCAAAATCACCCTCACAGAGGGCAAGAATAGAGAATTACGCCGCTTCTTTGCCCATTTTGATCGCGCCGTGCTGGATTTACAACGGGTTTCCTATGGCTTTGCCCATCTTAACGCCCTCCCTGAAGGCAAAACGCGCTATTTAAACCCCAAAGAATACCAGCACCTACACGCCTTTCTCAAAGAGATAAAACTTTAAATGACTAACCCATGCCTAAACACCCTTTAGAAAAACTCTTACAAGAACATTGCCCGCAGGGGGTGGAGT
>NZ_FZMA01000063.1:0-1278 GCF_900197775.1 Helicobacter salomonis | reverse complement strand
GCAGGTGGTTCCGGCGTGCTCGGCAGGTGGTTCAGGCGGGTCTGGCAGGTGGTTTCCGTCTGTTCGGGGTGTGGTTCCAGCATCTCATGCACATGGTTCTGGCACGTCTGAGATGTGGTTCCGGCCGGCCCGACAGGTGTTTCCGCAGTGTCCGCCAAGTGGTTCTGGCGTAGTTGGCAGGTGATTTTGGCATGACCGGCAGGTGGTTCCAGCAAGCCCGGCAGGTGATTCCGAAGTGTTCACCAACTGGTTGTGGCGTAGCCGGCAGGTGATTTTTGCGTGTCCGGCAGGTGGTTCTGGCGAGTCGAGCAGGTGGTTCCGGCGTGCTCGGCAGGTGCTTCCGGGGTCATTGGCACGTGGTTCTGGCATGTCTGAGAGGTGGTTCCGGCATGCCCGGCAGGTGATTCCGGAGTGTCCGCCAAGTGGTTCTGGCATAGCCGGCAGGTGATTTTGGCATGTCCGGCAGGTGGTTCAGGCGAGTCGAGCAGGTGGTTCCAACGTGCTTGGCAGGTGCTTCCGGCGTCTCCGGCACGTGTTTCTGGCACATCTGACAGGTGGTTCCGGCATGCCCGAAAGGTGATTCCGGTCTGTCCGGTAGGTGGTTCCAGCCTGCACGGCATGTGGTTCTGGTACGTCTCAGAGGTGGTTGCGCATGCCCAACAGGTGATTCCGGACTGTCCGCCACATGGTTCTGGCACGTCTGAGAGGTGGTTCCGGCATGCCCGGCAGGTCATCCCAGAGAGTCCTCCAAGTGGTTCTGGCATAACACGCAGGTGATTTTGGCGTGTCTGGCAGGTTGTTCCGTTGTGCTTGGCAGGTGGTTCAGGCTTGGCCGGCAGGTGGTTCCAGACTGTCCAGGACGTGTTTCCAGCTTCTCCGGCAGGTGGTTCTGGTACGTCTGAGAGGTGGTTCCGCCATGGCTGGCAGGTGATTCCGGACCGTCCCCCAGGTGGTTCTGGCATAGCCAGCAGTTGATATTGGCCTGTCCGGCAGGTGGTTCCAGCGAGTCGAACAGGTGGCTCCGGCGTGCTCGGCAGGTGGTTCCGGTCTGTCCGGTAGGTGATTCCGGCGTGTCCGGCACGTGCTTCCGGCACGTCTGAGAGGTGGTTCCGGCATGCGCGGCAGGTGATTCCGGAGTGTCCGCCAGGTGGTTCTGGCGTACCCGGCAGGTGATTTTGGCGTGTCCGGCAGGTGTTTCTGGCGAGTCGAGCAGGTGGCTCCGGCATGCTCGGCAGGTGCTTCCGGCGTCTCCGGCCTGGCTCTTTTAAACAACCGACG
>NZ_FZMA01000003.1:0-27649 GCF_900197775.1 Helicobacter salomonis | reverse complement strand
TATCCCTAGGGGACAATATCATCACCAAGGCCCAAGACAATAGTGGCCCGTGGAATGGAGCAGCGCGCTGGCTCAATCAAAGAAGTGGAGGGGTGATTGGCATCAGCCCTGAATTGGCCGCTACAGACAATGCGATCAATCAGTATAGCTATTTTCTAGCCCGTGCGATGAATAGTGGCAAGACCACTAACCAGACCATTGAGGATGCCAAGAATATCAGTGCCTTTAAGGCCCGTAGCGCACAGGAGAACACGGCTAGAATGGGAGAGAACCAGAACATTGCTCTAAATTATCTTGCTGAGCAAATCAATGAACTGCAAGCTCTAGGGGGCAGAGTGCCCCCAGATGTGGTCCAATCCTATCTCAAGCACAAGGCTAGAGTGCAATACATCCAACAACATGGGGGCAAGATTGACCTAGACACTTACCATAAAGTGGGAAATGCCCCATCTTTACACAAAGGAGACTAATGGCACAGCTGTATGATGGAGCATGCAATGGCTGGAATTGGACCAATAATACAGGCAAGGGAGTAGATTTGCTCATCACACTTAGAGGGTGTTCTGGAGAAGATGTGCGCCATTTTTACAGAGAGACAAGGGCAGAGGTGTTGAATGCTTATGGACCTGGCAAACAGGGTGCAAGTGTGCGTATCTGGCTTAACACTCTGCGCTTTGACATGATTGTCCCTGGATGAAGGGTGGAAGATGGAAGTCGGGTGGCTGGAGGGAGATGGGAGTTAGCCAATGTGAATGGACCTGGTTGGTGGTATCGCCCCTACTACAACGCACAGGGACGCTACATTGATAGGAACTATGGAAATACTGTCAATGTAGATAAATCAGTTTGTGCTAAGGCAGGACTAGACCCTGATATTCACAACACCGATGAGTTTAAGACGAGGGTAGACGCTGTTACACCTGTTACATGTAACCACATCAAAGAACTTGGCGAACATCTTAATGCCATTTGTCAGGCCATCACCCCACAAGACAAACAAGTTACTCCAACACAGATCAAAGAACTTGTTATCAAAGAAATGCAACGACTTAGAGACTTAAACAGCACACAAGAGCAACAACACAAGCAAGACTTAGAGACACAGAACAAGACCATAGACAAGCTTACCCAAGAGAACCAAGCACTCAAAGATAGCCATGCTTACTTAAAGGCAACCCTCATAGACCTTACCACGCTCTCAGATTCAAAAGACAAGAAACTCGCAAGTAAAGAGGCTAAAGCCCTGCGGGTGAAGCTAGAAAGCAAAAAATGCAAAGTCAAAGCTTGCGAATTGTTTTTAACTTTGCCTATAAGTGTGAAACAAGGCTTATCTAATCTCTTTAAAGAGGGCGATCTACTTGCTTTTTGTCCGCCGGTATTCAGGGTAAAAATATCGAAATGCTTTGGGATTACACCAACAATGCACTTAAAAGCGACACAGAGGGCGCGCAAACCCTCATAGAAATCTTTTACGCCCTCTTTGCCTACTACGAACAAGCCACCCTCTACCAACTAGACCCCTTAGAAGTCGGGCAAACTTACGACCCCACCAAGCACCAACGCCACCGCTCTAGCACCAATGCGAGCGGCAAAATTACCCAAGTGTTGTTGCGGGGCTTTAAACACGCTAGAACCGGTGAAGTCAAACGCCAATCTGTCATCAAACTTTAAGGAGGATGCTATGGAACGCACTAAGACCATCAAGGGCATTTATCTCACTCAAGAACACCTTGAAAAGAGTTTGAGAACAACGATAACCTTTCAAACCCTAAGCATTCTTTTACTAAGCATGTTAATGCTTGTTTTGAGATTTTTAAACAAAGTGTGGAGAACCAAGAGGTGGTAAGCCTCGATGAAACCACCTTTTACTTGCCCAAAAACAATGTCTTTGGGTTTGTGTATCCGTAGCATGACCATAAAATATCGTCTTCAGCACTGTAAAAGACTTGAAGGATTTAGGCACATTATAGGCCCAAACCGCAAAGAAGTCATCGCACATGCGATGACTAGGCGCAAAGCTCTTCCGCTTTACACCTATGCAGGTTCCAGGGATTTAAACACCATCACCACCGCCATTAACACCGCAGCTAAACAAAAAGGCATCAAACTAGTCATCATAGATTATCTACAACTTATAGAGCTCCAAGATGAAAACGCAAATTTGCACGCCAAACTCTCTAAGATATCCTCCGCACTTAAAGCCTGTGTCACACAGAATAATATTACGATTATCGCTTTAAGTACTCTCAAGAAGCCCACAAATGCCACACTTATACGATTATTTCTTGCAAAATATGCGTGTTAGAAGGGGTGGAATAAAAACACATTGTGGCGCATAATGTAAGCATCCCTTAAGTTAAATACCACTAATCTTCAGCTAGGTAAGTGGACCAAGCCTGGAGTTCGGGGGGTTGTTTCAGTTGTCTCGTGGTGGCTTGGGTCTCGCCCATTGCTGTAGTGGGTCTTGAGGTTTTAGGGGTTGTGGGCCGGCTTCGTGGCCTAGAGGATTTGAGGTCCTTGTAGGCTAGGGGCGCTGGTTTAGTTTATCGGGGTCGCTTTTTTGCTTTGACCCCCCTTTTGGGACGTATAATTCATTATCAGTGTTTCGAAATTATGTCAAGGGAGTTTTATAGATGAAAAAGTTTATTCTAGGTGCATTTTTAGTTTCCTCTTTAGCGCATGCAACAACCATTGATACTACCAAAGTAAGCATGAGTTTTACTGCATTTAAAACTCCCCACAAGGCGGGTGTGGAAGGCACTTTCGACAATGTGGTTTATCGTTTTAATAAAGATATGTCCAGCGTCGCGCACGCCTTAGACAAAGCCACCGCCACAATCAATGTTTCTCATGTGAATTTACACGACGATCTCAAGAACAAAAACCTAAAAGAATCATTCTTTGATTTGTTCAAGGACAAGAACCTAAAAGTTACTTTTAGAGATATTGTAGCGGGTGAAAATCAGGGCACGATTTTAGCTGGTGTGCGCATGAATGCTAGGAGCGTTAAAGTTCCTATGACCTACACAATTCAGGATAACAAACTCGTAGCCACTGGTGTATTGGATGTTTTGGAGTTTGGCCTTAAAGATGCCCTTCAAAAACTTGCCAAAGCATGTGAGGTTCAGCATGAAAAATTAACTTGGTCGCAGGTCCAGATTACATTTAAAGCGGACCTTAAAGATTAATGGCCAAAAAACAGCTAGGCCACACGCTTCTGCACAGTATTAACGACTTTAACGAAGCAAAGCAGGTGATTTTTGGAGGGGTGAATTCTCCTGTGCGCGCCTTCCAAAGTGTGGGAGGCACTCCTCCCTTCATCTTTAAAGGTGAAGGCTATTCTCTCTATGATGTCGATGGAAACTCCTATGTAGATTTTGTGCAGAGTTGGGGACCCCTGCTCTTTGGGCATGCAGATGCACAAATCCAAGAGCGCGTTATTGAAGTCTTGCGGCGGGGTTTGAGTTTTGGTGCACCTACAGAACTAGAAACCACTCTAGCTAAAAAAATTGTGTTGAGCTATGAGGGGGTTGAAAAAGTACGCTTGGTGAGTAGTGGAACGGAAGCAACTATGAGTGCTATTCGCCTCGCCAGAGCTTTCTCTCAAAAGGATGACATTATCAAATTTGAGGGGTGCTATCACGGACATAGCGATAGTTTATTGGTAGGTGCAGGCAGTGGCTGTGCTAGTTTTGGGGTGCCTGACTCTTTGGGCGTGCCCAAGAGCATTAGCCAGCACACTTTAGTAGCACGCTACAACGACATTGACTCTGTTAGAGAGTGTTTTCGAGCGAGCAATCAGGTGGGTTGCGTGATCATCGAGCCCATCGCAGGCAACATGGGCTTAGTGCCCGCTCAATTGGAGTTTTTGCAGGCACTGCAAGATTTATGCCATCAACACCACGCCGTGCTGATCTTTGATGAGGTGATGAGTGGTTTTAGGGCTTCTGCAAGTGGCTCGCAGGCGTACCACCGCCTGGTGCCGGATTTGGTTACCTTTGGTAAGGTGATTGGAGGAGGTTTGCCCTTGGCGTGTTTTGGAGGCAGGGCTGAGATCATGGAATTGCTTGCACCTGCAGGAGGGGTTTATCAAGCGGGTACTTTGAGTGGTAACCCTGTGGCTGTGGCCGCGGGCATTGTCGCCTTAGAAAAAATTGCCCAAGACCCTAAACTCTACTCGAAATTGGAAGCACTCGCCCTGCGCTTCACCGAGGGGCTTGCGCGCGCGGCACAATCCCATGATTTTGCTTTGCAAACCTGTGTGCGCGGAAGCATGTTTGGCTTTTTCTTTAGTGAACAAGCGGTGCATAATTTTGAGGGGGCCAAGGGTGCTAACAAAGCATTGTATGCAACTTTCCATCAAAAGATGCTCCAAAAGGGCGTTTATTTAGCCCCCTCTGCATTCGAGAGTGGCTTTATCTGCACTCCTATGCATGAGGATATTATCGATGCATGCGTGCAGAAAGCCAAGGAGAGTTTTTCTGAAATGATGCATGGAATCTGAACCCAAGTTCAAACGGATTATAGAAAGAGCCAGTGTTCTGAGTTTGGGTATCTCCATCGTGGTGGCGATTCTCATTGGTATTGGCATTGGTTATGGGCTCAAGCGCCTCACTGGCATTGCATGGTTATTTTGGTTGGGGGTTTTTTGGGGGGTCGGAGGGGCTGTTCTCAATGTCTACAAAGCTTATAAGCGCGCCAAAAAAGACCTAGATGCTCTGGCTCAAGATCCCAAGTATAAACACGATTCCCATGTGTAGCTTAAAATGTGCCCTCCTCATACTGATGTGTAATACGCTAGGGGCAGGAGTGGTAGCCTATGGCTGGGGTCTGTGGGCTCTACTTAACTTTGAGGCGAGTTTTGTAGGGTTCTTGTTAGTACTGATAACGGGATATCAACGGCTTAAGAACACTTTGGGCGATGCACAACACACTCATTCCTCGAAGTTTATGTTAGGAGTGGGGTTGAGTGTGGGCTGGCCCAAGATGGGGGCTTATGCGATCTTATTGGGCACTCTGTTGGGGCTTATGCATTGGAAGGTCTTCCAACCCATTCCCTACCTCATAGGGCTGGGAGTGTGTTTGGCCAGCGTACTAGGGGTATATCTCCTTAAAAGAGCTTGAGTGTCTTACCAAGTGCTGTAAGCGTAGCCTGTGTTATAATCTCAAATCTAAAAAAGCTCTTCTGGACAGAGAAAGGACTTCTGGTGCCCGTTCCTCCATCTTCTTTTAAGCTCAAATGCCCCAAATGCGGAGCGACCAAAATTATTAGCCCTAAAAGCGATGCGCTTTTGCCTACTGATTTAGGGCAAACTTGTGCTAAGTGTGGCATCGCGATGGAGCGCACCATAATGGGGTTATGGGATTGTGTATTGGGAAGGTTCAAGCCCCGCTTTTAAGACTTTTAGCAAAATCGGCAAATACTTTATTGATACTCTGAAGTTGGAAGAGTTATCCCGTAGCGCAGCCCGAATAATTCAAATTCTAGTGCGCTGGCCTCTAGGGCAAGCTGAGTTTGGAAGGGTTTGAACACACCTTGGAAATCTGCTTTTTTAGCGTCTAAATAGGCCCTGGCATGATCATCGCTCATATAAAGTGGTTCGCCCACAAGAGGAAAACCTAGCGCGCTTAAATGGAGGCGGATTTGGTGCGTGCGACCGGTGAGCGGGGTGATTTGAAGCTGAGTGTGCTGTGTCTTAGGGCAAAAGCGCAAAATCTGCACACTCGTAGCGCTGGGTTTGCCCTCTTTAGCAATTTGGCAACGAATGCCTAGATCGGCACGCTTGCTCTTGGGTTCTAAAATTTTTAAGATCACACTGAAGGGTCCTTGTGCGTAAGCACGCATATCCCCCTGCACCCACGCTCGGTAAGTTTTACTAATTTGGCGTGTGCTAAAGAGTTCTCTAAGAGCATTTTCATAACACTTCTGCGTGCTGACCATCACTAGCCCGCTGGTTTCATAATCCAGGCGGTGAATTAGGCGCGCATGAGGGTTGCGTGCGTGCACGCTCTCATATAAACTGGCGCTGTTGTAGTTCTTGGGATGAGAATAGAGATTTTTGGGCTTGTAATAGATTTCAAAGTAAGGCGTGCTGAAAAAAGGCGTGAGAGTGGGGGAGTGCAGAGCTTTGAAATGTAACAAGGCAACCTGCCCTACAATATGCTCAGATTTATGGATACGCGTGCCATTTACATAACACAAACGCCCCCGATCTAGTAGGCTTTGTGCCTGTGCGCGCGAACATGCCAACACATCACACACAAAAACCCACGCCTTAGTGGGTTGGGAGAGATCAAAGATTTCGCGTACGAAAGGCATTACAAACAAGCTTGCACAAAGGCCTTAAACAGAGGATTAGGAGCAATCAATCTGGAAGTGAATTCGGGGTGGTATTGCACCCCTATGAAAAACTTTTCTGCAGGCAGAGCCAAGGCTTCTATAAGATTGTCAGGATAGCTATGCGCTACAACCTCTAGGCCATGTTGGGCATACTGCTTGACATAGTCCTTATTAATGGTGTAGCGATGGCGGTGGCGCTCTTTAACCTCGAGCGTGCCGTAAGCTTTTGCGATGGGTGAACCCTCTTTGAGCGCGATTAAATGCGTGCCCAAACGCATGCTCGAACCCTTGTGGGTGATGTGCGCTTGGCTTTTAAGTAGGCTCACCACTGGGTGCGTGCACTCAGGAGAAAATTCACTAGAATGCGCTCCTTGTAAACCCAAAACTTGTCTAGCAAATTCCACTACCATTAATTGCGCCCCCAAACACACTCCTAAAAAAGGGATGTGGTGCGTGCGCACATGTGTGATCGCATTGATCATCCCTTCAATGCCGCGTGTTCCAAAACCTCCGGGCACTAAAACCCCATGCAGGTCTTGCAATTTATGGGCCACGCGTGCGCGCAAATGCGCATCCGTTTCACCCTCTTGCAATTCCAGCTCTTCACTATTGATGAAAGCCACCTCAACCCTAACTTGCAAATGCGCTCCCACACAGACCATGCTCTCTAAATAACTCTTATAAGATTCACCCAGGTGCACATACTTGCCCACAAACCCAATCTTAATTGTGCGTTTGGGATTTAAAATATGTGTAACCAGCTCATCCCAAATCTGTAACTTTTGACCGTCTGGACAGGCCTGGATGTTGAAATGCTCGCAGATCGCCTCTAATAAACCCTCTTTAAGATATTCTGAAGGGCAGGCGTAAATGCTGGGTACATCACGCGCCTGAATCACATTCTTGATGGGCACATCGCAACTGCTCGCAATCTTAGCTTTCAATTCGGTGCTCAAGGGCTGGCTACAGCGCGCTAAGATAATATGCGCGCTCACACCCAAGCGGCGCAATTCAATGATGGAATGTTGGGTGGGCTTACTCTTGAGCTCTTGGCTGGTGGAAATATAGGGCACAAGGCTGACATGCACATTGGCTACACGCGCGCGCCCCAAGGTGTTCTTGAGCTCCCGAATGGCTTCTAGGTAAACCATTCCCTCAATGTCGCCTACCGTGCCTCCCACTTCTACAATTAGAAAATCTTTGCCTTCACCAAGTTTTAAAATCCGCTCTTTGATCTCGTCCACAATATGGGGAATAACTTGGATTGTCTTGCCTAGATACTTGCCTTTGCGTTCCCTTTCAATCACGCTCAAATAGATCTGCCCAGTGGTAAAATTATTTTCTTTGGAAAAATCCTTATTTAAGAAGCGTTCGTAATGCCCGATGTCTAGGTCCGTTTCACTCCCATCAGCTGTAACAAAAACCTCGCCATGCTCAAAGGGGCTCAGTGTGCCCGGATCGACATTAATATAAGGGTCAATCTTCAGAATATCTACTTCAAAGCTGCAGAGTTTAAGCAGATGGGCTAGGGAGCTAGACGCCACCCCTTTACCCAAAGAACTCAATACACCCCCGGTGATAAAGATGAATCTAGTCGCCATACTTATCCTTAATAAGAGTATATATCAATACAGAGTAACGACAAGATAGTTGTCTTTTTGCGCAATCTGGTAGCTATACCGGCCGTCCAATTCGATAGCAAAGCGGTAGAAACGATCATGGGTACTCAAGGTAACCTGATTAACATGCTTCTGGTTCACTTTGAGTATTTCATGCAAGGTAGGTTCTTTTCTATCAATGTCAATGACAATGCGATAAGGATCGAGCAAGATAAACGAGCGTTGGATTTTGGAGGTAGTGCGCAGATATAATTTATTCTCTCGAATCCAAAACTCAAAATTAGCAATATTATAGGTGCTCTCTTCGGGTTGCAGAAAGGCCTTTTCTTGGGTAAGTTTTAGGGGATAGTGCCAATCGATGCGCCGCCCAATATCAATTTCCTTGGTGTGAACAGAGGCATCGACATCTTGATAAGTCAAGGTAATTTTGGTCAACACCCTGGCGGTGGTTGGTAGAGTGATCTTAAGAGTTTTGAAATAATCCGCCACAACATCCTCAAGCATGTTTGCGCTTCCATGCATGCCCTTGTTAGCGGGCTCAAAAGGATCTTCCCTTGCCATAAGTGCGCCTAACAGCACAAATACGACTAGTTTGCTAGCAATCCTCATCAGCGACCACCCGTGGGCGGCTCTAGCTCTTTAAGCTCAAAGAGTTGCTTTTGCAACTTAGCATTTTCATACTGTAGATTCTGCACGCTGGCCTGCAAATTCACTTGTTTATCCTTGAGCGCATTGAGCACCTCAAACGAGCTTTCTCCAAAGAGCAAGGCCCCGATATAGAGTCCCAACGCCGCAAGTCCAGCCACGAGCAACAAGGCATAGCGGTACAGATAAGCCAACTGCCACAGCGTTAATAACATCTCTAACTCTCAGTGGGCATACCAAGCACATGGGTTTTATCACCAAAACAGAGTTTTTCCTTGATCCTCTCTTCGATTTCTAGGGCTAGGTCTTGGTTCTCCTTAAGGACTAATCTTGAAGTTTCCTTACCCTGACCTAGCTTAGTGTTTTGGTAACTAAACCACGCTCCGCTCTTGTCTACGATGTCCAGCTTGACTCCATAATCGATGAGCTCGCCTGCATGGCTAATCCCCTCCCCATAGATCACGTCAAACTCAGCCTCTTTAAAGGGAGGGGCAACCTTGTTTTTAACCACTTTTACTTTGACTCGATTCCCAATGGATTGATCGTTTTGTTTGAGAGTGGCAATGCGACGGATATCCAAACGCACACTTGCGTAAAATTTGAGCGCGTTCCCTCCCGTCGTGGTTTCTGGGCTTCCATAACCCATCATGCCAATTTTCATGCGGATTTGGTTAATGAAGATCAAAGTGGTGTTCATCTTGTGCAACACACCCGTGATCTTGCGTAAAGCCTGACTCATCAAGCGTGCCTGCAAGCCCACATGTTGATCCCCCATGTCTCCTTCAATCTCTGCCCTAGGGGTGAGTGCGGCGACCGAGTCAACGGCAATCACATCCACCGCCCCACTGCGCGCTAAAGTTTCTAAAATCTCTAGGGCCTCTTCTCCCGTATCTGGTTGAGAAATCAGCAAATTATCTACATCCACGCCTAACTTTTTGGCATACTGCACATCTAGGGCGTGTTCAGCATCGATGAAAGCGCATGTGCCCCCATTCTTTTGCGCTTGAGCGATAACATGCAAGGTCAGGGTAGTTTTCCCACTCGACTCAGGTCCATAGATTTCCACAATGCGCCCCCTAGGTACACCCCCAACGCCCAGCGCAATATCAAGCCCTAGCGAACCCGTAGAGATCGCTTCGATGGGTTCGATTTCCTTATCTCCCCAGCGCATCAAGGCACCTTTCCCAAAGACCTTATCGATCTGCTTGATGGCCAAATCCAAGGCTTTCTGTTTCTGTTCATCCATGGGAAATCCTTTGAGTAAAGCGCGATCTTAACAAAAGAATGGCTAAAGTCAACTTAGGTTCAGCAAAGACAATGCACAAGCACATCTTAGAGTCCAGGGAGCACGAGCTGGTTAGTCCAGTTTAAGGCTATAGGGTTTTGGTGAACTATAAGGATGGCTGAAGTGATACCAAAAGTTAGCCTCATAAGCATTAGGATTGCGCTTGATACGACAATGAAAACCGCGTAACATTTCTTCGAATGGAAGATGATTTTCAACGATACAAGCCAAAATCTCTTGGCGTACTTTTAATTGCATAACGCGGTAACCCTGCTGGCTAGAAATGAGTGCGTTCTCTTCTACAATTTTAAAACTCTGGGCAGCGAAGTTGGCCTCTACAATAGGTGCTACAATTTTATCAAAGCTATCATTAGTAGGGATGAAACTGACAATTTGGTTAGCCCTATAGGTAGAAAGCTTGAGAAAACCCATCAGTTTATGGGGATTGTAAGTGAAGTTTTTAGCATAGAATTGCACATACTTTGGAGGGAGATCTTTTTTGAGTATGTGCACTTCTTCTTGCCACTGCACTAAATCTGCGGTCTTGAATTCCAAAGTGAGTGTATCATTGGGAGCGAGGTATTTGACGGGAGTTTCTCGGTGCGTGCGGCTGTAGAGATCACAAATTTTACTGCACTCTATAAGGTCGTTATGCGTGTTAATGCGCTTGATGATCGCATCTCGAGGACTCTCTTGCAAATAGGGAGTTGCAATGGGTAAGACATAGGCAGGTTTGGTGATATCGATGAGTTTTTCTAATTGCTGCTTTTGTCCTTCTAAGTAGGCATTGTGCAACGCCTTCTTTTCTTGACCGGTGTAATTGTCAATGCAGAAAGGAAAGCCCGAAGTTTCTCCAAAAAAGGCGGTGCAGAGCAAAGTTAACCCACTGGGTAAATTGAAGCGGTTGATATAACTGGCATAGGGGTTGATGAGCACATCATGTCCACAGAGGCACAAATAAAGCCCACTTTCTTCTGAGCCATCACCAGCTCTAAGGACGCTAAATTGAAAAAACGAGCTAAATTCGTAGATTTCCTGGAATTCGAGGGGAAAGATATTGGCAAAACCTAAGTTTTTCAGGGCGCGTTCTATGCTTTTAGAGGGAAAATTGCCCACAATAAAGGGCTTACTTCTAGGCACGAAGGCTAGAGTTTGAGGGTGCAGACAGCTAGAGCGATTAGAGGAGATAAAAATAAAATCCGCCTGCACCAAGCAATGCACCGCTTCCTTGCAGCTAGCTTTTTCCAAATAACTTGCCCCTAAAAAAGCGGGGCCCAATAACCAAGGATCGGTGATGAACTTGATTCCACCCGCTTCAATATACAGACAGGCGTGGTTAAGATAACGAATCTTAAAATCTCCCTTAAAGCTAGACTGATAAGGATTGGATAAATCAGTGGTGGTTTCTATCTGAAGAGTGCGCCCTTCTATGCGATATTTGAGGGGTTGTTTCCTGCGTCCATTATCATAACTCAAAGTGCTCAAATACAAATTCCATGCGCAATGAGGGCAGGAAGCAATGCCCTTCTTGTGCAGGAGTTTATCCCCCTTATGATCGCAAATGGTGTTGATAATCCAATCTACTTCGGGTTTTTCTCCCATTTTGACATGTTTTTTCATCTTAATAATGAACTCACCCATGTCATTAATGCCCTCCAATAAACCCCGCACAGAGAGACTTTGAACATTCGTATTGGTTTCAAAAAGTCCCACACGGCGCAGTTTAACAGGCGCGCGCGCGTTCTTGGATGGCAAAGCTGGCATGGCATCTCCATGGCAAAAATTAAAGGCGCATTATACTAAAATCTTGCCAAAATCCCCAACTCTTAAGGATCGCTCATGGCATTATTGGTAGATAGCAGAAGCGGCACAACTATAGAAGGTTTTGAGCGCGCTTTGCTCCATCCTAGCCACATGCAGGGCCTATGCGTGCCCCAGAGTTTGCCACAGGTGGATTTTTCCACCTACCTACCTTTGGGTTATGTCCAAGCCACGCATGCCCTTTTCCAAACATTGGAGATCAATCTTGAACCTGCCCTCTTGGATCATGCCCTTGCGCGCTACTCCAAGTTTGAGGCTATCGCTCCTTTGCACGCTCTGTGTGGGTTTAAAACCCCTGTGTATGTCCAAGAACTTTTGCATGGCCCCACTCTAGCCTTTAAAGACATGGCACTCCAGCCCTTTGGAATTTTATTCTCACAACTAGCCCAACAACGCCAAGAAAAGTACCTCATCATGGTGGCTACCAGTGGGGATACTGGCCCTGCGACCTTGGCTAGCTTTGCTAACTTACCCAATACTCGCGTTTGTTGTTTATATCCAGCTAGGGGCACAAGTCTAATCCAAGCCCTGCAAATGCAAACCATGGACGCGCCCAATCTCAAGGTGCTAGGCTTAGAGGGGAATTTTGACGACGCCCAAAGCACGCTTAAAACCCTTTTGCACGATGAAGCCTTTCAAGCGCATTTAGCCCAAAAAGGTTTACACTTAAGTGTGGCTAATTCAATCAATTTTGGACGGGTTGTATTCCAGATTATCTACCACATTTGGGGGTATTTGGATTTGGTGCGCATGGGTGTGGTTTCTTATGGCGATCCTATCAAAATCATGGTACCCAGTGGGAATTTTGGCAATGCCTTAGGTGCGTTTTACGCCAAACAAATGGGCTTACCCGTAGAGAAAATTAGTGTGGTGTCCAATGTCAATGATGTGCTCACTGAGTTTTTCAACACGGGGGTATATGACCTCAAAGCGCGTCGCCTGCAAAAAAGCCACTCCCCAGCGATGGATATTTTGGTGAGCTCTAATATCGAACGCCTTCTTTATGCCCTCTTTGGACCTGCTCGCACGCAGGAATGCATGCAAGAACTCCAAACACAGAGACGCTATACCCTCACTCTTAGCGAACTACAGAGCCTGCAAGCGCATTTTGAAAGCTTTAGCTGCGATGACGCGCATTGTCTAAGTACCATTGCGCGCATTTATCGTGATCACCACTATTTGGTAGACCCCCACACTGCGACGGCTCTTTATGCCTATGAACACCTTGAGAGCCACACACCATGTGTGGTGGTGTCTACCGCCTCTTGGAGTAAATTCGCCCAAAGCACTTTACTGGCCCTATGCCAAGAAGAAAGCACAGATGACGCGCAAGCCCTGGTGAAACTTGCCAAATTAGGGATTCATCCCCCCGCTTGTATCCATGAGCTTTTAGACAAACCCCGCATACATCAGCAAACCTGTGCACTTACAGAACTCTCCAACCACATCGATGCGTGGCTAGAAACCCTTTAATGCACTTGTCGCCACACCTTTTGTTTCCATACATAGGCAAGTAAGGTCATCACGGCAAAGAAAACCATGATTTTAATGCCCAGTGCGTCGCGTTGATGTTTCTTGCTATCTCCCACTTTCTCTAGGTAGTGGATGATTTGCTCTTGCGATTCCTTGTTTAAGCCCACTCTAGGCATGGCTGTTCCGGGCAAGAGTTTTTGGGGGTCATTGAGGAATATCTCGAGTTTCTCATGCCCTAGAGAGCGAATCATCATGGAGAGATCAGGCACTGCAGCCCCTAAATAGCGGTGCAAGTCTTTAGGATCGCTGATCGCTTGTACTTTATCGTATTTAATATCATGGCAGCGCTGGCAGGCTTGGGCAAAGACTTCCTTATCTGTAAGCTTTTTGGGCGCGATAGAAACCAAGTAAGCTACAACATCGGCCAAATCCTGATCACTGAATTGTGCAAAAGCAGGCATGGGATAGGGATTATCATCCTTATACTTATGAGTAAGTTTGGCTGTTTTCACCGGGTCTTTGATGAAATGAGCTAGGAATTGAGGGTTGAGCACGCTGCCCACATGGGAGAGATCGGGGGGTACAACCCCAAAGCTTGCCCCCGCACTAGCATGGTCCATAGGAGCAGGGATTTTTTGACTCTCAATGCCATGGCAGGCGGTGCAGTTTTGGGCAACTAAATCCTTGCCTTTTGCTACATCGCCCTTACTCAAGTCTATGGGCTTTAAATCCTTAAAGGCAAAGTCGGCGGGGGGCACTTTTGGCTCCATCACACTATGCGCGTAGGGCTCCACTCCCCAGTAAAGCACCCCGATCACCACGATCAAAATCGCTAGGATTTTAAGCTCCTTCATTGTGCCCCCCTTTCTTTTCAGCGCGTGCAATGAGGGGCAGGACTACAAAAAAGAGGGCTAAGAAGACAATGGAAGCCACAAACCCGACATACTTGTTATTCCCCACGGGGGGCAACTTACCATAGACAGTTAACACCACCATGTCAATGACTAACACCCAGAACCAAATTTGAAACGCTTTGCGCTGGTGGGCGGGTTTAACCACAGGGCTATTATCCAAGAAGGGCAGGAGAAAGAAGATCACTTGGGCAACTCCAAAGGCGACTAACCCTAAATTACCATTGAAGAAAAAGCCACGCAGGACTTCATAACTCCACAAGAAATACCATTCGGGATAGATATGGTGCGGAGTTTTAAGGCTGTCGGCGCGCTCAAAGTTAATGGGGTCCATCGCAAATTCATAGTGATAACACACCAAGTAGAAGAAAAAGACCATGAACGCGCAGACAACAAAAATATCCTTAGAGAGGAAAACAGGCCAAAAGGGTATAACCTTAGATTCTTTCTTTTTACCCTCTTTGAATTTCTTTTCTTCAGCTTCAAAGTCGAGCACTTCGCCCTCTTGGTTATTGACATGGGGAATGCGCAGAGAATAAAAATGCATACCCACAATGGCTAGGATCACCACGGGCAATAAAAAGACATGCAGCATAAAGAAACGGGTAAGCGTCGCATCCGCCACTACATAGTTGCCTCGAATCCACACTAGCAAATCCGGACCAATGACGGGGATTTTCCCAAATAACTCCGTGATCACTGAGGCCGCCCAATAGCTCATCTGCCCCCAAGGCAACATATACCCGCTAAAGGCTTCTGCACTAAAGATCACAAACAAGAGCATCCCACTGATCCAAATCATCTCCCGACCCTTTTTATAAGAGCCATAGTAGATTGCTACAAACATATGGATGTAGAGAATCACAAAGATCATGCTCGCCGCGGTGGCGTGGATATGCCGCCACAACCACCCATAAGCAACTTCCTGCATGATCGTAAAATTCACGCTGTCATAAGCTAGTTTGGCATCGGGCTTGTAATACATTAAGAGAAAAATACCCGAGATCACCAACAAGCCAAAGAGGGTGAGCAAAATCACCCCCATCGCCCATAAAAAGTTAATGTTTTTGGGAATCCAATACTCTGTCATTAACACTTTCGTGAGCTTCTTGACCCCTAGGCGTTGATCCAGCCAGTCCACAACTCCCGTTGCTTTTTTGATTTCTGCCATTCTCTATCCTTTACGCGTGCGCGACCATATTTTTATACTCTGGCCCCACTTCGCCAAAGGTG
Source organism: Helicobacter salomonis (assembly GCF_900197775.1). Taxonomy (NCBI): domain Bacteria; kingdom Pseudomonadati; phylum Campylobacterota; class Epsilonproteobacteria; order Campylobacterales; family Helicobacteraceae; genus Helicobacter; species Helicobacter salomonis. The sequence goes on along the minus strand of NZ_FZMA01000003.1, from coordinate 12,322 downwards.
ATTTTGCTACCCTCTAATTTAAAAGGAGGGATTTCAAAGGGACGGGGCGGAGGCGTGCCTGGAATGTTTACCCCATTGCTGGTAAAACGCCCTCCATGGCAGGGGCATAAAAAGCCTTGTTGGTTGGATTCAAAATTGGGAATACAGCCTAAATGGGTGCAAATTTGAATCCCCACTGTGAACACCCCATCTTGAATCTTGAAATCGCGCTTGGGATCAAAGGCGTCTTGTGGGGTTTTTTTGATAATGTAGACTGGTTTACCCCGCCACTCCACGCTGGAAAACTCGCCATCCTTCATGTTGCTTACATCCACGCTGGTAAAACCTGCCGAAACGACACTGGGCAAGGGGTCCCAAGTTTTTTTCATGGCCACCAAGCTAAATAGCGCGCCCACGCCCGCTACCCCAGCTAAAGCCATGCTCAAAAAGTCCCGCCGATTCATCTCCGCCATCATCACTCCTAAGTTGATTATTGCAAGCTACGATTTTACATGAAAAAGTCTAATACTATGCTTTTGGGGGTAGCATGCCAAACATCGGGCGCATGGGCTTAATATAGGGTGCAGTGAAATCCATTGGCATGCTACCATGGCTTAGTGAGTAGGGTAGGATTTACCACTTACACCCTAAAGCCCCTAGCTTGATAATATGGAGAGTGTGTCAACTAATGCCCTTCATCGTGCAAGAACCATCCTTCATGTGCAATGGGTTTTAAGAGGTTTTGGCATAGAGAATCTACAGAATCTAAGCCCTTAACTTGCTGATTAATATCCAAGTACAAGCAAGGGGTATTTATAAAAATAAAAAGGAATTTGGCAAGCTCCCAGAGGACAGCCAAGAAAATGACAATTTCCGCATTAAGCGCTACATCTCCAAGTACACCATCAACCCTGCTTTAACCCATGGGGTGAGCGAGTATATCGGCTCTGTAGAAGAAGGCAAGATCGCTGACTTAGTGGTGTGGAATCCTGCCTTTTTTGGTGTGAAACCTAAGATTGTGATCAAAGGCGGCATGGTAGTGTTCTCTGAAATGGGCGATTCTAATGCGTCTGTGCCCACCCCCCAACCGGTTTATTACCGCGAAATGTTTGGTCACCATGGCAAGGCCAAGTTTGACACCAGCATCACTTTCGTTTCCAAAGTCGCTTATGAAAATGGGATAAAAGAAGAGCTAGGCTTAGAGCGCAAGGTGTTACCGGTGAAAAACTGCCGCAATATCACCAAGAAGGATTTCAAATTTAATAACAAAACGGCAAAAATTACCGTGGATCCTAAGACCTTCGAGGTCTTTGTAGATGGCAAACTCTGCACCTCTAAACCCGCCTCTGAAGTGTCTTTAGCTCAACGCTACACTTTCTTCTAGGCATGAGCACCCCCTCAATGGGGGTGAGTTTATAGTTTGCTTTTAATAGGTTCTTGTAACTTTAGGGGAACTACTTAAAGCCCACACTTGTAAGCCTTGACAAAAAGGGTCATGGGAGGCAAAGCATTGTAGCTCTTGTTTGGAATTTAAGTAAAGGCAGGGGGTGTTATGGATACTTAAGAGTTTATAGCGCTGTGGATAGTCTTTGAAAGGGGGAGGACTAAGGCTCTGCCCTGTCAAAATACGCTGGCAGGTTTGTAAGTGGGATCTGACATGTGTACCCAACATGGGGCATCGTTAAGGGCTAACATAGAAGCGGCTTTGTGTGCACTCACCATGGAGTCATATAACTCTTGGGCAGCCCTGATAAACGCGTCTGTGTCCGGGGCACTCTGTGTGGGTGCGCGCTCTTGTAGTGTATCCAAGTGGTTTTTAAACAACAAAGTCGCGATTAAGGCTATGATAACAATTCCTAAAGACACCCCTCATAAAACGCGCTTACGCATCAACTAATGCCCTTCATCGTGATAAAACCATCCTTTTTTGCTCAAGGGTTTGAGCAGGCTTTGGCATAGCCTACTAGCAGAACCCAAGCCATTAACCTGCTTTTGTTCATCTAAATACAAACAAGGCACGCCCTGTAAGCTCACCATTATGTAGTCTTGCAAATACGCTTTCAAGGCGGACACATCGTATTTTTCACTCCTAAACATCTGCGCACACTCTGTTTGTGTGCTCTCACGCAAGTACTCCAGGCGCAAACACGCACTAGGGTATCTGGGGAAGAAAATAGGGGTATTATAGACATCATCGCCCTGATCGACAGAGAGAGCCTCTTGGGCATCTAAAAACTGGGCGACTCGTCTTAAGGCAAAAAAATTCATGGGGCGCAGGGGCTTTTGTTTGTCCATCATGGTAGAGATACCCTCTTTAGAGAGATCAAGAGCTTGATTGCCATTTTGATTTGTAGAGCCTAAAAAATGCATATCTCCATCCCCATCTTTATCCCAAGAAAAGATAAAAATACGATCTTCCTTCTTAGAGTCATTTTGTTGGAGCGCATGGGTGCGGGCTATTTTAAGCGTGTTGAGCAGATTGTAGCCCAAATGGGGGTTAGACTTGCTCATGATGAGGTCGTAAACTAAGGACACGATGTCAAAATCTTGATAAATCGTGTAAGCAATGCGCCCATCATAGGTATTCCCCGCATTGTAACGGCGATCTATAAAATCCTGCACCCTTTTACCTAAATCCCCACAACCACCGCAATGTTTTAAGTCTTGGATATGCGCTAGGGTGTGCACATACCACACCGCATCTAACCCTTGCGCGTGGGCACGGATCAAGGGTTGATAGAGAAAATTTAGAGCACGGATCAAGTTTTGGGTGATTGTCTCTGTAGAAGTGGGGGTGTTCTTTTGGCAGGTATCCTCAGAGCCCCCCTCTAAGAGCGCAAAGAGCAAAAACATGGCTTGTTGTTGCATGCGCTTTAATAACGCCTTCTCTTTGTCATTGTTGGGTTTAAAATTAGAAAATAAGGGCAAGGATTCTAGGGCACTTTGGGCTTGTTGTTCTAGCTGAGGTAACACGCCTTGCAAAAATTGCGTGCGATCTTGCTGGCATGTGGGGTCTTGTGTGTGCGCCTCTTGCAGGGCACTTTCTAAGAGCGTGCGCATCGCCTCTACATGCTGTAAAAACAAGGGGGGCAAAGCGATCTCTTTGGGTGGAGTGTAGAGCGCCCATGCTTGCAGGGCCTTACAAGAGGGATTTTTGGAGTCAAAGCCGCGTAATTCTTCTTTGGCGTTCAAATACAAACAGGGGCTATTGTCTATGCCTAAGAGCATGAAACTTCTCAAATATTCGCGGTATCTAAAGGGGTTAAAACTCTGTGCTTTTAGGATTTGTTGGCAATTTTGCGCGCTCTTTGGGCTGAGATATTTGGGGTAAAAACAGGGGGTGGGGTTGGCGCGCAAGTACATCGCAGAGAGGCGTTCGGGGTGTTTTAGGGTATCTACATAATAATCTTTGGCATAAAAAAAGGCTTCCACGCGTTTTTTATAGTGCAGATCCCATAGTTTAAAGGCTTGCTGTTGGCTAACAGAGAGGCTTTTATACCACGTATCCGCATTAAACCAATCCAACCCAAAACTTCCGCTGTGTGCTGCAAAGTCCATAGCCAGATCGGCGCTTTTAAAGTCCTCTAGCCACGCACTGGGGGGAATGTCAGGGGGCAAAGTGCAATAGTCTTTAGTAGCGCAGGGGTGGATGGCATGGAATTGGGAGTCTTGAAGATTTTTCAAATAAAAGCTAGGATCAAGCCCTTGTTTGGAGGCTTGGATGAGGGGGGTGTAGATGAAATCCAACAAGCGCGCGTAATCTTGTGCTAACAGGGGTGCGGGGGTGTTGGTAAAATAAAATTTAAGATCGTTGAATTGATCGGAATCTGCTAGTTCGCCCTCTAAGAGGGCTAAGAGATGCAGGCTCTCATAATCTAGCAGGTAAGCCCACTTAGAGCCTTGCAAAGAGGCTAGAGGGGTGGCTTGCAAAATGGCGTTAAAATATGATTTAGCAGTGGGCAACCACTCTTGCAGATTCTGGGCATCGCGCGTGGGTGCGGTATTTTTCAAAAAATCTTGGGCGTTTTGAAACGCTAGAATCAAGTCTTTAGACAGAGGCGCGCCCATGTTAGGGGGGTGGGCTTGCAACACACGGCAAAGGGGATTTTTAGAGCGGAAGGTTTTAAGGGTGTTTTGGGAAGTGAGATAGAGGCAGGGTTGGTTATCAAAGCCTATGAGGCGAAAGTTGCGCAAGTAGTCTTGTAGGGGGGCGTTAGGGCGCGCCAAGACCCCGCGACACGCTGTCTCCATCTCTTTAGATAGAGTCGCGTTAAAACAAATGTGGGGAAAATTTTTAAGGGTTTGCTCTAGGGGTTGGGCTTGATTGAATAGTTTAGCCACCCCATAAACACGCCAAAGCACGCTCATATAATACTGGTTCAAAGCCCTAGTAAATTCTAAATCCAAATTTAAGGGCTTATAAATCTCCTTATAATAGGCTTCAGCACTATAATGCCCTAGACCACTCATGGTGTCAGTAAAAAAAAGATAGGAGTTTGTGCTAAAGTACAAAGCTTTCAATTGCGCAATAACTAAAGGATTTTTAGAAGCGTCCATGTCGTAATTGCCTGCATCCCTGAGCTCAAGGGGCGTGTTGTCAGGTTTGTCCTCTAAGAAGCGCAAGTAAGCGCTAATATCTAGCCCTTGTTGTGCGCTTTGGATCAAGAGCGCATAAACGAGCTTTAAGCTCGTAGAATAAGCTTGTAAAAATTCTTCTTTTTTAAGCGCGTAGGGGGTAAAGGAATCAAAGTACTTATCCACAGCATCGTAGTCCGGGGGTCTGCGATCGCCATAACAATCTACATCTGGAATCTTGGCGCGCACTAAAGAGAGGGCATGCAAGATTTCAAAGTTTCTAATGCGCGTAGCTAGGGCTTTAGGCAAACTGGCCTGAATCTGCTTGATAGTGGGGAGCGCATCTACCATCTGCGTGGCTAACTTGATCCAAGTTTTAGCATGGCGCTTGATCATCTCTATAGAATCATAATCAGGGTCCGCACCACCACCACAGCGGGCATTTTCAGAGGCTTCTTTATGGGCATTGAGCATGGAGTCATAAAGACTTTGTGCTGCTTGGTAAAAAGCCTCTTTTTCTAGGGGGAAGGACGCGCTGTTGGGAGACGTGTGCTGGGTGCGCGCGATAAACCAAAAACTCAGTAAAAAAACTGCTAGAAAAGTAGGGATCACAAACCATGGCCATACTGCATGTTTTTTCATCGGTTGACAAGTGTCCTTTTTGAAATATGGCTTGGGGGAGAGAAATTAGGGGGTCGTGTTTGCAGGGCTTGACAGAGGGGGTTTTTAGAGTTAAAGCCGCGCAATTGCTCTTTGCCGTGCAGATACAAGCAGGGACTGCCATCCACGCTTAAAAGTCTCATGCTTTCTAAATAGTCGCGGATTTTAGACTCGTCAAAGCGTTGCTTTTCTAGGATTAGTTGGCAGTTTTGCACGCTCTGCTGGTTTAAATATTTGGGGGTAAAGCAGGGGGTGGGGTTGGCGCGTAGACGATCTGCAGAGATTTTCTCTGGGTGTAATAGCGTGTCTGTGTAAAAGTCTTTGTTGGTGAAAAACGCCTCAATGCGTCTTTTATAGTGCAAATCCCATAGTGGGGCTTGCTTGGGAGTCCATCGCAGGGCTAAACCTTTATTGGGTGAAGTTTCACCTTGCTTGTGAGTTCGGGATATAACACTCCACCAGACAAAGGGAACATAGGGAGAACTACTACCTTCATCACTTATAAGATAACTACCTAATTTGGCGGTTTTAAAATCTTCAAGCCACGGGCTTTCTTCTATGTTTTTAGGTGGCTTACAGAGGTTTTTTTGCGCGCAGGGGTTGGTAGCACTACGAGCGGATTTTTTGAGGTCTTGTAAATACACGCTAGGGCTTAAGCCTTGTTTAGTGGCTTCTATTAAAGGGGTGTAGAAAAAATTAAGCAGGTGGAGGTAATGGTATGCCAACACAGGGATGGGGGTAAAAGCGGCGTGGTGTTTGTATATATTCAAATCAGAATCTTTTATCGAGCCTCTTAGGAGGGCTAAAAGATGGACTTGTTCGTACTCCAGCAAATGATGCCATTTAGCCCCCCGCAGAGAGGCTAGAGGGGTGGCTTGCAAAATGGTTTTTAGGCGTTTTTTAAAGGGTTTGGGGTCATGGGGGGGTGTATCTAACATGTACATTAAGGTGTCTTGAGCCTCTTGAAAGGCTTTGATCAAATTGGAAGGCACGATCATACCCATTTGGGGAGGGTTTGCCTGTAGGGTCTGACAAAGAGGGTCTTTAGAAGGGAAGGTTTGGAGCGTGTTTTGGGGGGTGAGATAGAGACAAAGCTGGTCGTTAAAGCTAATGAGGCGGGTATGCCGAAAGTAACGGTAGAAATATGCATTGGGATGCTTTAATAAGACTTGGCATGCAGGGATGTCTTCTTTAGAGGCATTGAAGCAAGCAAAGAGATCAGGGGTGGCAAGGGGTTGAGAGGCGCTTAGGGCGCGCACACTATATAACCATGTGTTAAAGCGGTAAGCGTAATAATCTCTCCAACGATGGATATCTTGCAGGCTCAAGCCTAAAGTCTCTTGGACCTGTTGGTAGAAATTTTCTATAAGTTGTTCGTTATAGGCTATGCTTTCTGTACGAGGGAAGTCATAATCAAAGCTATCCAAGAGGAAATTATCTAAACCCGCTCTTAGGGTTTTAAAGCGCAGGATAGTTGGCGAGGAGTCTTTGGCTAAGATGTCCTTTAATTCTTTGAGCTTGGCGGAGTCCTCTTTTGAGGAGAAGTGTAGCTGTGAAAGTAGAGTGCTTTGGTACTCGCATGCGCTGAATGTAAGGATGCTTGTCCAATGCAGAGTATGCAAGAAGGATTTTAAAGGCAAGCCCTGTTTGGAGGCGTTGATCAAGAAGGGGTAGATAAACTCTAGGTTTTGTTGCAAAACTTCTAAGAGTTTTTGGGCTTCAAGGGGCTTTGGAGGGGGTACTCCGTGTTTTAGAGCGTTCCTACAACTCACCTCGATAATCTTAGCACGCACCATCGCCAAGACATGTAAAGCCTCAAAGCCCCTGATTTGCTCATAAAGAGGGAGGCTTTTTAAGCGCGCCATAAAAGGTACATGGTCTATCATTTGGGTAGCTAGGCTAATCCATATTTTGTAGTGCTGCGCTACCACCTGTAGGGGCATAGAAGATTGATATATTTGACTTGAGTCGCACTCCGCTTTAAGGGCAACTTGTAGGGCGCTGTTATGATCATCTAACATTGCATCATAGAGGTCCTTAGCCGCTTTGAAAAAAGCTTGCTCTTGGGAGGTGCTAATAGAGTTTGTGGGCGTGTGTTGCGCGCCTAAGCCAAAACTAGGCACAAAGAACAAGAAGAAAATGGGAATCATAAACCAAAATGTTTTCTTCATCTATTTTGATACCACTCATAGAGTTTTTTAATCCCCTCTTCTAGGGGGATATTTGCCCTCCAACCCAAGCGTGCGATTTTACTCACATCGCTACACTTCAATAAAGTCCCATCGGGCTTAGAGGTGTCAAAAACCAACGCCCCCTTAAAGCCCACAATCTCTTTAATCAAGTTGGCTAAATCTCTAATGCTAATATCCTCCCCTGTGCCAATGTTGGTATGATTGAGCGTAGTGGTGGCTTGTTGGTGTTTTAAGAGAAATACACACCCCCGGGCTAAATCACGCACATGTAAAAACTCGCGTCTAGGCGCGCCACTGCCCCAAATTTGCACCCCTTGTGCGCTCACTCCGTGTTGTTCTAAAATGCTTAAGGCTTCTTGCTGGCCAGACACTTGCAAATCTTGCAACACCAGATCTAGGCGGTTGTTCTCTAGCAAATGGGCTAGGTGCATTTTTCTTAAGAGCGCGGGCAAGACATGGGAGTTTTGCAGATCGAAGTTATCATGCTCGCCGTATAAATTGGTGGGCATCGCAGCAATAAAATGCGTGCCATACTGGGCGTTGTAGGCTTCACACATCTTTAAGCCCGCAATTTTAGCGATGGCATAAGGTTCGTTAGTAAACTCTAGGGGGCTAGTTAAAAGGGCTTGCTCTTGAATAGGCTGGGGGCATTCTTTGGGGTAAATGCAAGTAGAGCCCAAAAAGAGGAGCTTTTTAACCCCATACTTGTAGGCGCAGTGGATCGTGTTGGTTTGAATCGCTAAATTTTGGTAGATAAAATCCGCGCGGTAGGTGTTATTGGCCAAAATCCCCCCCACTTTAGCCGCGGCTAAAATGACGATGTCGGGGCGTTCTATCTTAAAAAATTGCTCGACTGCATTTTGCTGTGTTAAGTCTAACTCAGAATGGGTTTTTAAAATTAAATTGTCAAAACCTTGCTCTTGCAAACACGCTACAATCGCGCGCCCCACTAAGCCTCTATGCCCGGCTACAAAAATTCTATCGCCCTCTTGCATGCACTCTCCCTAGTCTTAAACAACTATCATAGCCAAGCAGGGCGGGCATGTCAAGGTAGGCTAGCACCCTTAAAGTGCGCGCTTTACTTCTTAAGCGCGGGGCTTAAATTTTAGGGGTGTAGCTGAAGCAATCTTAGGCGCGATACCAATGGGGAAGGGTTGTGAGGGAGGTGCAACCTACAAACATCTGTTCCATTTTTATTACACTAGAAACATCCCAATCATCCAAAGGCTGGTTGAAGCTAGCACAATTGTGAAACATGCCTAGCATGTTCTCTACCCTAGAAACATCCCAACAATTTAAAGACTGGTTAAAATTGTCGCAATTTATAAAAAACCTCCCAAATAGTATAGACTCCGAGTCTAGCATAAATTTAGCCCTAAATACTACCGCCCCTCATTTTCCTTAAACCAATCGCGCTGACTGATGGGCTCGCTCAAACTACGGCACATACGATCTAGGGAGCTCAAGGGGAGCACTTGCTGAGGGAATTGCCCAGAATCTAAAACCACGCATGGCGTTCCTCTAATGCTTATTACCCTATACCTATCTAAATAGGTTTTCAAGGACGCGACATCGTAGGTTTGCTTGGCGAACATAACCGCACATTGTGCTTGGGTGCTGGAGTGCAGATATTCAGGGTGCAGACACGCACTAGGGTGTTTAGGTAAGTGAAATACGCTATCCTCCGCACGCTGATCCATGAGCACCACCTCTAAACCTTCTAAGAATTGGGCGATACGCTGGAGGGCAAAAAACTTTAGATCAACAAACCTTAGATCGCCCGATGGACTTGGTTGCTTCAAGAATCTAGCAAGACTTGCAGCCGAGAGGTCTAAGGGATCTGTTTCTCTTACTTGACACTCTAAAGAGTTGGACTCTTTAAAGGCTGTGGCTAAATCCCAACTTAGTAGTTTTGTAGGGATTTCGCGCACCATTTGATAGGCTAGCAAAGCGATTTTATAATCTTGATAAAGCGCGTAGGCGCGTTTTCCATTGTAGCTGTTTTCTTCAAATTTATGCGAATCGATAAGTGGGGCTAAAATATGCGCCCATTGCGCTTGGGGTCTATCTGTGGCACGATGGGCAAGGAAGCTCACATATTCAGAGGCATCATAGACAGATAGCAGAGATTGGTAACGCAGAGGTTTATAGAGAAAGTCAAGCACACGCACCAAGTTTTTGGCAATCTCTTGGGTAGAGAGGGGGTTTTGCTGGCACGGACTAGAGTTGCCCTCTAAAAGGGCAAAGAGAAAGACGATCGCTTGGGTTTGCATGTGTTTTTTTAAGGCAACCGCTTCGCTTTCCATAACCTGTTTTAAATTGGTACCATCGCTGTATTTATCGTATTTCTCTAGTTTAGTTTTAAAGTGCGCAAATAGAGGCAGGGATTCTAGGGCATTTTGGGCTTGTTGTTCTAAGCTGGGGAGGAGGGGTTTTAAAAATGAGGTATGATCTTGCCTGCAGGGGGCATTTTGCAGGACATGTCGAATTTGGGTGTGCATAGAATCCAGGTTTTGTAAGAACACAGCAGGCAAAGTGAGCTCTTTGGGCGGGGTGTAGAGTGCCCAATCTTGTAGGGCAAGGCATGCGGGCTCTTTGGAGTCAAAACCGCTTAATTGTTCTTGAGCATTCAAATACAAGCAGGGGCTATTGCCTATGCTTAAGAGTCGGACACTTCTTAAGTAATCCTTAAAATAGAGGGGGTTAAAACTCTGGGCTTTAAAGATATGCTGGCAATTTTGCACGCTCTGTGCGCTTAGGTATTGGGGAGCAAAGCAGGGGGTGGGATTGGCGCGCAAACGCTCCGCTGAGATAAGTTCAGGTCTTCGGATACTATCTATATAAAACTCTTGGCTATACAAAAATGCCTCTACGCGTCTTTGGGCATGCAAATCCCATAAGTGAAAAACTTCTTGGGTGTGTGTATCCATACTCTTAAGCCATTGGTTGGCTAAATCCCATTCAAGCTCATCGGGTCCCTCTACACAACGATCGCAAGGCTTGACTATTTTTTGGTGTAAGGCCAATTTTTGGGCTAAACCCATGCCCTTTAAATCTTGAGGATATGCCCTAGAGGCGATGTCAGGGATGGGATTGCAAGGGTTTTTACAGGGTCTAGCTTGCAGGGGTTTAGAAACTTGCAAGGCTTTTAAATACAAGCTAGGGTCAAGCCCTTGCTTTTTAGCTTGGAGCAAAGAGGGGTAGATCAAATCTAGCATGTGTAAATAATCTTGCGCAATAAAGGTGGCGGGGCGTATAATGCGGTGCAGATCATTACTCGTTTCATTGGCTTTGCGCATATAAGCTTGCAAGAGAGTTAAAAGCTGGGATTGCGTGTAATCTAGCAGGTGATCCCACTCTTTGCCTTTGAGGGGGGCTAGTAGGGGGGTGGCTTGGATAATGGCTTGTAGGTGTTGGCTTAGGGCGGGCTTGATCTGTGCAAAGGTGATTTTCTTTTCACCATAATTATTATGAGCATTAAAAGCCTGTATGAGAAAATCTTGGGCGTTTTGAAAGGCTTGCACCAAACCTTTAGGCAAAGGCGCGCTGACATTAGGAGGGTTGTCTTTGAGGATTTGGCAAAGGGGTTCTTTGGAGGGGAAGGTTTGGATCGTGTTTTGTGGAGTGAGATAGAGGCAGGGCTGTTTGAAGGCAATAAAGCGAAAATTATGGAAAAAATTTTGCACTGTTTTAGGCAAGCTATATTCAAGCATGGGACTCATCTCCCAATTGACTTCCGTGATCCCCTCTAGGCGCGCATGGATAGCAAAGAGATAGGCATGGCTTAAAGATCGCATGGTGGATAAAGACAGACCTAGAGGCTGATTGATTTCAGAATAGTAGCTATCTCTCTCATATTCGCCTAAGCTCCAGTAGGTATCTGTAGATCCATACCACCACCAATTTTCTGCAATAAAAAGATACGCCCGAGTGCTGAATTGCAAGGCTTGCAAATGCGCGATAAAAGTGCCCTTTTGGGGTGCATCTACTTTATTTTTCTCTAAATACGCGCCCAAATCGTTTAAAAAAGCGGGCATATCAGACTTTTCGCCCAAAAAGCGCAGATATTCCTTTAAATCTAAGCCTTGTTTGAACGCCTGTATGAGTAGGAAATAGACTACCTCTAAACTGGTAGAAAAATTTTCTAAAAAGACCTCTGGGTGGAGGGGGAGGGGTTGGAGTTTATAATCTGGAGCAAATAGAGGATCGTCATAGCAATCCACGCCTGGAATCTTGTAGCGCATGAGCGCAATCACATGCAAAATCTCAAAACTTCTAATTTCTTGGGCGAGGGATGGGGGCAACTCCGCTTGGATGGCTTTGACAATGGGGAGTGCATCTACCATTTTGCTAGCTAGATTAATCCAAGTGGGGGCGTATTTCTTCACCATATCCACAGAGTAGATGTCTGGATCAAAGCCCTTAGGGCATAACATCCCCTTAGTGGTTTCTTGAAATGCCCCTAACATAGAATCATAGAGTTCTTGTGAGGCGTTTAAAAACACGCCTTTATCTAAACTCCACTTGGGAGGCTGGGGGGTAGCTAGGGGCGTGCGCGTGATCCACCACACACCCAGTCCAACAAGGGCTGGTAAAAAAATTGCAAAAACTATACGCGCTAGGGATTTATTCATGCTTAGACGAGACATTTTGACAATAACGCATGGTATTAACGACTAAAGAACACCCCACCTGGTCGCTAACCTGGTCGCTAAAAGAGTGCACCGCTCTTACAGACCTGCCACATTCTATAAGGCTGGGATTTCTGCTGTATGTTTGTTTCATCCATGTCTACTTTACACCTTTGGTTTTCAGTTGTCAAGTGTTCCGCATGTCCACAAGCATTGATATAGCAAGAACCCTGACTACTAAAGGCAATGCCTGTTTTAACAACAATCTGAAAACATCTTAGCCAC
>NZ_FZMA01000025.1:0-15304 GCF_900197775.1 Helicobacter salomonis | reverse complement strand
GGGCGCTGGGACAGGCGGAGGGGTTGATTCTTGTGCATGGCTAGGCGGCAGGGGTGCTTGAGGCTTTGGGGGTGGAGGTGGGGCACTCACAACGGGTTCTAGCACGCGCTGGTGTAGCTTAAACAAGATCCCCATGTAGATCCCCAGGGCTAGCAACACCCACAAACACGCCAAGCCATAGAGCTTGAACACTCTAAAACCCATCTAAACTCCTATCTTTTCTCAAAGTCAATTCTGGGGTCCACAATGCTATAGGTCAGATCGCTAATCAAATTCACCACCAAGCCCAAAAGGGTGAATATATAGAGTGAGGCAAAGACCACTGGATAATCCCGATTCACAATGCTCTCAAACCCCAGCAAACCCAGCCCATCTAAGCTAAAGATGATCTCAATGAGCAAACTCCCACTAAAAAACACCCCCAAGAATGCGCTAGGAAAACCCGCGATCACCAAGAGCATGGCATTTCTAAAGACATGCCCATAAAAAATGCGCCCCTCAGAACACCCCTTGGCACGCGCGCATAGAATGTAGAGCTTGCCCATCTCGTCTAAGAAAGAATTTTTCACCAACAGCGTGAGAGTAGCAAACCCTCCAATACTCATGCACAGCACCGGTAAAATGATATGCCATAAATAATCTTTGATCTTGCCTAGCAGACTCAAAGTTGCAAAATCATCGCTCACCAAGCCCTTTAAGGGAAAAATCTGCCAATAAGTCCCCGAGGCAAAGAGCACAATTAAAATGATGGCAAACAAAAAGGAGGGAATCGCATTGGCCACGATCACAGCCACACTGCTAGCCACATCAAAATTAGAATCATTGTGGCGAGCCTTGTAAATGCCTAAGGGAATGGAGATCAGATAGATCAGCAAGGTGCTAAAAAAGCCTAGTGAAATAGAGACGGGAAGTTTTTCCTTGATGAGGTCGATCACGCTAATTTGGCGGTAAAAACTCTGCCCAAAGTCAAAAACTAAGTACTTTTTGAGCATGTCCACATAGCGCTCTAAAATGGGCTTATCAAAACCATAGAGTTTGGTGAGCTGCGCATAGAGTGCAGCGTCCATGCCCTGCCCTCCCTTATAACGGCTCTCACTTAATTGCCTCTCTTTGAGAGAAGCCATGTTAGTCTCCTGATCATTGCTCCCACTGAGTTTGGCCATCATCTGCTCTACAGGCCCCCCCGGGGCACTTTGAATGATGAAAAAATTGATGGTGATGATTCCTAGCAAGGTTGGGATGATGAGCCAAAGCCGTTTGAGAATGTAGCGCGCCATTCAATCTCCCTTTTGTAGAGTTTTATCCCACCACAGCGTGGGTGAAAAGCCATAGGGGGGTGAAATCTTGGGCATGCCCACTTTATCCCAAAAGGCAATGCGAAAACTCGAACTATAAAGTTGGGGCACAACATAAAAGCCCCACAAGAGCACGCGATCGAGCGCGCGCACATAGGCAATCTGAGTCTCTCGATTGGGCGCGCTGATCACCCCATCGATGAGCTTGTCAACCACGGGATTAGCAATCCCAGAATAGTTACGACTCCCCGCCTGTTGTGCGCTCGCGCTCCCCCAATAATAGCGTTGCTCATTGCCCGGAAATAAAGACTCTGCGATCACTTCTGAAATCATGTCATAGTCAAATTTTTTGACCCGATTGGTGTATTGACTTACATCCACTCTTTGTACGCGCACCTCAATCCCTAAGATTTTGAGATTGCGCGCATACGCTAGAGCAAGCCTCTCCAAACCCGCACTCTTGAGCAAAATCGTGAAAGTAAAGGGTTGCTTGGTTTTGGCGTTGATGAGGCGGTTGTTAGACACCACATAACCCGCCTCTTTTAAGAGTTTTTGGGCGTATTTGAGATTTTCGCGCAAGTTTTCCCCCAGCTTAGGCGCGCCATCTGTGCGGGGTACAATGTAGGGGCTGGTGAAAATGCGTGGATCATAAGCGTCTAACTGCTTCTTGTAGCGATCTAAAATCTGCAACTCTTGGCCCTGGGGCAAAGCACTAGAGGCAAAGACAGAGTTACTAAAATAGCTGGGCGAGCGGGTGTATTGGGAGAAAAAGAGATTACGATTGGCCCATTCAAAATCAAAGGCGTAAAACAACGCTTCACGCACCCGCGCGTCTTTGAAAAGGGGTCTACGGGTATTGATAAAAAAGCCCTGCATGCCAGCGGGCAGCGCATGCTCTAAGCGCACCATGTGAATCTTGCCCTGCTCGATGCCCTTGCCCACATACCCGCGCGCCCACACCTTGGCCGTGCTCTCATAACGCCAATCGTAAGCCCCGCTTAAAAACGCCTGCAATGCCACCGAATCGTCCTTATAATACTCATAGACGAGGCGATCAAAATTATACTGACCCCTCATGGCAGGCAAATTGCGCGCCCAGTAGTGTTTATTGCGCACATAGGTGATGCGTTTGCCCACATCAAAGGATTCGATCACATAGGGGCCGCTGGAAACGGGGACAAGCAAAGGATTTTTATCAAACCCATGTTTTTCAAAAAAATGTTTGGGAATCACCTGTAACTGCCCCAAAATCAAAGGTAGTTCGGTATTCGTGGTGGTCTAAAAGTGAATTTAACATGCTGCTTATCTAGGACAATAACTTCCTTGACATCCTCATAATACTGCTTAAACACCGGGCTACCCTTCTGGGTGATGGTCTCAAAGCTGTATTTGACATCGTGTGCGGTGATGGGCACGCCATCGCTAAATTTTGCCCGCGGATCGATGCCAAAGATCACATAACTATGATCGGGGGCAACTTCGACATCATTAGCAATGAGGGCGTACTCGCTAAAGGGTTCGTCTAAACTTTGGGTGAGCAGGGTGTCATAAACTAAATCCAGTCCGCTGGCCTTGGTGCCCTTGAGCAAGAAGGGATTGAGGCTATCAAAAGTGCCAATGGCGTGGCTTTTGAGCACCCCCCCCTTAGGGGCATTGGGGTTGGCGTAATCAAAATGGGTAAAGTGATGCGCGTACTTAGCCTCACCTCCCAAATGGATATAGGGTGCACCCCATAGGGGCAAACAAGTGAGTAAAACCGTTCTTACAGACCTATAAAATCCTACAAAACCCTGCAAAATTCTACAAGGCTGGGATTTCTGCTGTATTCTTGGTTCATCCATGCCTACCATACACCTTTGGTTTTCGGGCGTTTGGCTTTTCGCATGTCCGCAAGCGTTAATTCGGCAGGAACTCTGCCTACTAAAGGCAATGCCTATTTTAGCAAAAATTGGGATTATTGGGGCAAAAATAATTCTATAAAAAATTTGTATAGTTTTATAGAATTTTATAGATTTTATCTTGCTGTTTCTAGCCCCTAGAATTTGGCGCGTCTTCATAGCAAGCCCATTAAGCGTTTAGCGCGCTGATAGGTTTGCGTGGCAATGGGTTGCACGGCCTGCAAACCCTCTTGCAAAACCCCTAACACATAATCTCGATCGCCTTGCAGGCGCGCGTAGGCCTCTCTAATGGGGCTAAAAGTTTCGACCACGACTTCAACCAATGCCTTTTTAAAATCTCCATACCCCTTGCCCTCAAATTGGGTTTCTACCTGTGCGCTGCTCTGCTGGCTCAAGAGCGCGTAGATGTTGAGCAAATTGTAAATCCCGGGGCGCTCTGGATCAAAGCACAAAGTGCCTAGGGAGTCCGTGGTTGCCTTTTTGATCTTTTTGGCGATCACATCGGGTTCATCTAAGAGAAAGAGCGCGTGCAAGGGCCCCGGGTGGGATTTACTCATCTTGACCAGCGGGTCGTCTAAGCCCATCACCCGCGCGCCTATGTTCTCAATCAAGGGTTTGGGCACTTTAAAGCACTCCCCAAAATCGCGGTTGAATTTGAGCGCGATGTCGCGCGTGAGCTCCAAATGTTGCTTTTGATCCGCGCCTACGGGCACGCAATCGCTTTGGTAGAGTAAAATGTCTGCTGCCATGAGCACGGGGTAGGTAAAAAGCCCGGCTAGAGGGCTCTTTTCCTTAGCACTCTTATCTTTAAACTGGGTCATGCGCGCTAAATCCCCCATAGACACCCCGCAATTGAGCAACCAGCACAATGCCCCATGTTCATTGATCTGACTCTGAATGAATAGTTTAGATCGCTTGGAATCGATCCCGCATGCCAGTAAGAGGGTTGCCATCTCCAGGGTCTGCTCTTGTAAAATTTTGGGGTCTTTGGGAGTGGTGATCGCATGGGCATTCACCACGCAAAAAATGCTCTCATACACATCCTGCCATGCTACCCACTGCCTGATCGCCCCTAAATAATTCCCCAAATGCACCCCCCCCGTGGGCTGAATTCCTGAAAACACGCGCTCTTTCATTCCTGTCCTTTCTGCAAACTTCCTACCAAAAACACCACTTCATAGCTCAAAGACTCATAGGGGACTTCAAAGCGCAGGGCTTTAGCCCGCTTAAAATCCAGCCCTCCGCCCAGTAGGCCCGTGTACTTGAGCTGGGCTAAAAAAGAGGCGCGACTCTCAAATGTTTGGGTGAAACGCTCCACCCATAGGCGATGTGCAAAATGCCCAAAGCGTGCGCGCAAAATTTCTAGCACCGCTGTGTCCTCTCTTAGAGGTGAGGGCGTGCCCAAAAACGCGTGCACTTCTTGTAAGCTCGCGCGGGTATGGATGGCCAGAGCGATATGGGTGCAACTGCGGGCTAATTTGGCACAGAGTGCGTCTAAATCGCGTGCCCATTGCAGCGCAGAAGCGCTAATAAGTAGAGTGCAGGGCACTATGTCCCAATTTTCAAAATTTTGACAAATCAAGCGCACGCGATTCACTCCCTTAACAACTCGCGGGTGTTCTTGTAGCATTTCTAAAGCGCGATCCACCCCAATAAACATGTCCGCGTGGATATTAAAACGGGGCAGGGCACTGAGCACACTCCCCTGCCCACAACCCAAATCCACCACACGCGCGTAGAATTGGGGCATGCACTCTTGCAACAAGCGCGTGGCGATGCGCTGTTGTGCCTGCGCATGGCGCGCGTAACTCCTAGCCATTTTGCCAAAGGAAAAACATTCACTCTCTCTTTGCACAGACGCATTTTAGTAAAAATTTGCTAAGATTGGCGTTTATGTTGATGGAGAGTATATGAGTAGCGTGTTGTTAGTGTTACAGATTATCCTAGCCGTGGTGATCGTCATCGTGGTGCTCTTGCAAAAGAGTTCGAGCATCGGGCTGGGAGCTTATAGCGGGAGCAACGAGTCGCTTTTTGGGGCTAAGGGGCCTGCTAACTTTTTAGCCAAACTCACCATGGTACTGGGTTTTTTATTTTTGAGCAATACGATCGCCTTGGGCTATCTCTACAACAAAGAATACAATCTCAGCGTGCTAGACAGCGCACCTAAAAACTCTCTAGCACCCCTTGTGCCCCCAAGTGTACCCAGTGCCCCTGGCGCACCGGCTACCCCCTCAAACACTCCTCCGGCCAACCCTTTGAGCAATCCTTTACTCAAAAACGCCCCCACACACAACCCCCTCATCCCCACTCCATAACCCTAAGGACACACATGTTAGATGGCATTTACAAACACACCAGCGAACAGATGCACAAGAGCCTGCAGGCGATGCTCAAAGACTTCACCACTCTGCGCAGCGGCAAGGTTTCTATTAATTTAGTCGAAAATGTGCGCGTGGATTACTATGGCACGCCCACACCGCTCAACCAAGTGGGTTCGATCATCGCCAGTGATGCAAGCACTCTGAGCATCACCCCCTGGGAAAAGAATTTACTCAAAGACATTGAGCGCGCCCTGCAGGAAGCCAATTTAGGGGTCAATCCCAATAATGATGGCGAGAGTGTCAAACTCTTCTTCCCCCCCATGACCTCAGAGCAACGCAAAGAGATCGCCAAGGACGCCAAGGGCATGGGCGAAAAGGCTAAGGTCGCCGTGCGCAATATCCGCCAAGACGCTAACAACCAGATCAAAAAGCTAGAAAAAGACAAGGGGATCAGCGAAGATCAGAGCAAAAAAGCCCTTGCTGAGGTGCAAAAGATCACCGATGGCGCGATCAAAAAAATCGAAGAGGCGCTTAAAGCCAAGGAAGAGGAGATTTTAAAACTCTAATGGACATTCTGCGCATTTACCAAGATTGTGGCGCGCTCTTGGAGGGGCATTTTCTACTCAGCAGTGGGAATCACTCCAATTTTTACCTACAATCGGCCAAAGTCTTAGAACAGCCCAAGCTAGCCCAGCAGCTCGCCCAAGCCCTCGCCCAAGAGATCATGCGCGCAGGGCTGAAAGTGGATTGTATATGCTCCCCAGCTTTGGGGGGGATTTTAGCTGGCTATGAGCTTGCGCGCGCGCTGGAAACACGCTTTATTTTTAGCGAGCGCGTGAACGGCGCGATGACTTTAAGGCGGGGTTTTAGTGTGAGCGCGCAGGAGAGAGTGCTCATCTGTGAAGACATCATCACCACGGGGGGTTCGGCCCTAGAGGCGGCCAGCTGTGTGCAGGCAATGGGCGCGCAGGTGGTCGCCTTTGCTAGCTTGGCTAATCGGGGCTTTTGTGCGCGCACCAATGCCCCCGCCCCTACCAACACAGGGCACGCATGCAAATTGCCCCCAAATTTGCCCTTCTTTTCTCTGGCAGATTTTAACTTTGCCATGTACGCGCCCGCGCATTGCCCCCTATGTGCCACCAGCGCACCGATCAAACCGGGCAGCCGCGGGAATGAAAAATAACATCTCACAAACCCTCTCTGCTTTACACACACCCGCACGGCTAAAAGCCTTGCTGGTGGATATTTTCATGCTCTACACCCCCCTACTCTATGTGAGCGCCTATGTCATTCTAGGCTCGGCACAGAGTTTTAGAACCCATCAAGGTGTGATTTTTGCCTGTGTGGGGGTTTATGGCTGCTTGAGCGCGCTTTTTGTGGCCTTCAGCGGACAGACCCCCGGCTGGCGCTATGCAGGTTTAAAACTTGTCGACTCCAAGAGTGGGGGTAAGGTGGGCTTTTGGCGCGCATGGGCACGCTTTGGGCTGTGGCTAGTGGTGGCCAGCACATTGGTAGGCCTCTTCATCCCCTTTTTTACACGCGACAAACGCCTCTTACACGATGTGCTCTCTGGCACCACGCTAAAATCTCTCTAATCTCAAAAAATCGTAAGGGGGAAAGCGCGCCTCAAGCGCGTGTTAGAAAACCAGAGGGCTTCAAGCCCCCACTCCTCCAATCCCCTCCAAATCTTCAAACTCGCCTAGAAGTTGTAGACATAGTTGAAGAAGACAGAGACATTGCGTTTATAGCTCACGGACTCTTCTAGGCCACTAGCAAAGGTGCCTTTGAAGTAGTAGTTCACCGCCAAAGGAATGCGCAAGCCGATCTCAAAGCCGTGGTGTTTGCTCACATTGGTTCTAAACCCGATGTTAAGAGGCACTTGGAAGTAGCTGGTGTTCATCACCGCTTTACCACCATTAGCATTGATGTCTGCCATCAAGCCCTTATAGTAGCTAGCCCCTTGTACATTCCAGGTAGAACCCGCAAGGATCAACCCAGCAAAGAGACCGCTGGTGTACTTGGCATCCTTACTCTCATAGAAGTTGTAGAGCGCATCCACCCCAGCCCCGTAAACAAAGTTGTCTAACTCGCCCGCAGACCCATCCATGAAAGTTCCGTGTTGGTAGCTGAAGTGTGCATAGTAGCGCAAGCCCCAGCGTTTCTTTTTGCCAAAGAATTGCTTATACCCAAATTGCACATCCACCCCATACATGTTACCGCTGGAATTGTTAAACACCATCTTGCGTGCTTTTGGGGCGGGGGCGTTGCTAGCCACCCCGGTAACTGAGAAACTAGCCCCATTGTCAGCATATTTCGTCTTAGCCGCATTGGCAAAGGTTAAGGCATTCTGGATGGCTTTAAGCGCAGCGATCTTCTGGGCAGGAGTGAGCTGGCTGATATTGCCTAAGGGTGCTGCTAAGACAATCGCCTGCGTACCCCTAGTGACAGCGCGTGGATCACCCTTAGTGATGGGCTGCATATTATCGCCATTTTGATTGCCTCCACCTCCACTTGCCAAACTCTGCAAGAGTTGTTGTTGCAACCCTGTGAGCATACTGATCGCGTTGTTAATGGCTGTTTCTCCCGCGCTAAAGCTCAGACCCACACCGGTGATGGTGTCATAGAGGCTGGCAAGCGCGCTAGACACATTGCTCAAACTCTGGGCATACTGGCTTACATTGGCCAACTGCCCCTTAAGATTGTAGAGCAAGGTTTTGACATTGTAGCCCTGTGCGATCAGCATGCCACTGGCACTGGAAACATAGCTATCTACTAGATTATCATAGCCCTGAACAGTCATTGTGCCGCTTTGCACTTGAGAGAGGGCATTGTTAAGTTCAGTAACCTTACCGCTAGAACCCACAAGTCCGCTCAAGGCTTGGGCGGCAGGGTTAGCTGCAATAGCCTTGTCGATCGCCGTCATTTTGCCCTGCTGGGTGGCTAAATTGCCTAGCAAGGTTTTGATGGCTGCCACCACCGCCGGACTCAAGGAAGTCTTAGGCAGACTAGAGATCGCTGTCCCATCTAATGTAGCAGAACCATTGAGCTTTCTAAGTAAGTTATTCAAGCTCAAGGTGTTGTTCACGGCTGCTTGTAAAATATCTTGCGCGCTAGTGCCATTGCTCCCAGAGTTAAGCAGGGGTGCAAGCTTGCTAAGAGCCGTTGTATAGGCAGCCGCTTGGCTAATGGCACTGTTAGCCGCCGTGTCAGTGAGGCTTTGCATAGCACTGTTTACAGCTGCCTTGCTCCAGTTGGTGGCGTAGGTCCCAAAGCTATTCACTACATCCTGTGCCGCTTGGAAGAGCGTTTGAGCTAAGGCAGGGTTTTTTGCAGCTGCGCTACTAAGATTACTAAGGACGGTGGCAACATCGGTAGCGCTACTGATCACGCCAGCCCCACTAAGCCCAAGCAGCGTATTGATTCCACTATACCCCCCCGCGTTATTGATGACCTGTGCGGCTACTAGAGCGGTGATCTGTTCAGCAGGGGCTTGGCCGGCTACAGCGGCTGCCTGAGTAGCAGCTGTAGCGCTATTACTCAAACCTGTGCCAGTAGCATTCAAAAGTGTAGCAAAGGGGGTGGTGCTGTTAGAACTCCCATTGACACTGACATACCCTAGCACTGCCTGGGTGGGGCTAACAGCTGGAGCGGTGGAGCTCGTGGAGGTGGTGGCAATCGCCCCATTACTCACATCAAAGGGCGCAGCGACTTGCTTAACCCCATTGAGCAAGGTCTGCATGGCTTGCAACCAACCTGCTGCATTTGCGCCGGTATTAGCAGCTACCCAGCCAGCTAACCCAGCAGTCCCACTATCCTTCAACGCGCTATTAGCCGTTAGGTAGGCTTGATTCGCCTTGTGAGCGGCACTGATCATAGTTTGCAGTGCAGAGGCACTATAGAGGACATTAGCACCTTTATTAGCTCCAGCTGGGACGGCAGCGTAGTCTTTTGAGCTGGTGTTCAACAAGCCGTTGATCGCACCTAAAGTTGTAGAACCGGGGTCAGCAGTAGTGAGTGCAATGTCCTTAAGGGCGGTCATGATGGCTTCCGCTTTGGAAGCATCGAGTGTTGCTACCACGCCACTACCCACCACTGAGGTGATGGCAGGTCCTAAAGCAGCGAGTATCGTGGTTCCAGCCCCAGTGATGACAGTAGTTCCATTCAAGTAGGGCTTAAGGGTTGCATTGGCCTCTACTTGGGTGATCAAGCCCTCCAACAAGAGTGGTGCCTCGACATTGGAGATCTTTGTGATGTTCGTAGCAGGATCGGCATTCTTTAAGGAACTATACACTCCTGTGCCACTTAGTGCCGTACTCCCCAAAGCGGTGGTTACTGCAGCAAGCTGTGTATTGAGAGCACTGATGTTTGTGGCCAGTGTAGCTATATTGGCATTGATCGTGGCGGCATTGCCAACACCGATGCTAAACAATCCATTGGCGGTGGTAAAAGCTGTTGCTGCATTGGCAGTGCTATTTGCTATATTGTTTTGCAACCACCATACATCTTGCATGACCTGTAAGGGGCTTGTTTTTCCACTAGCAGCAGGGACACCACTGACAGTTTGTTGCCCAGCCAAATCACCTGCAGTTACATTGGTAAAGTTAGAAGTGGTGGACAAGCCCAACCCCGTAGCTGCAAAATTTTGCGCTAACCCGCCTCCACTGCTGGTGGAGGGGCGTGAATAGGCGTTCATCAAATTACCAAAGGAAGTGGTAAGCGCGCTAGCATCTCCGCTATCTTGCCCGGGGGCAAAAGCAGAGATGAGGCTATTAACCGCGCCCAACGCATTACCCATTTGGGTGGCAATTTGGGTGCTATAAGAGATGCCCGGGATAAATGCCCCTGTCGCACCATTAAGCCCATTGATGAGATCATTCCAATCAGAGATGTTGGTGAGATCTGCTGTTACATCGGCGATGGTGCTACTATAAGTCCCGCTAAGGGTGTAGGTGGAGGGGACGGCCGTGGCAGTGGCGTTACTAATAGAGGTGGAAACGGCTTGATTGAAGAGTCCTGTATTCGCGGTGGCCCCCGTGCCGCTAGTGAGCAAACCTTTAAGCGCACCTTGGTAACTCGCAGAGTTGGTGAGGTAGTTTTTCTCCATCAAGAGCGCGTAGGGGTTTTTATTGATGGCGGTTTGGATTTGGCTTTGCAAGCCCTCAAGGTATTGCAAACGATTCACCAAAGTTTGGAGCTGGTTGAGGCCAACTATCTTGTCAGTAGCATAGGTGTTGGTCATAGAAATGCTAGCGGGTTTACCCTTGCTACCAGCAGGGCTATCATTATTAGGAACAGCAAGCGTGCCAAAATTCTTGTTCGCGCTGGCGTAATTGACCACTTCGCTAGCGATGCTCGCCCCCTTGCCATTGGTTAAGTTGTTGAGCAAGGCCAAGTTATGGTTGTAGGCGTTCAAGGCTTGGATGAATTTTTGCGCGTTAGCAGAGGTCTGATCGCTGGTGTTCAAGTAATTCAAAAGTTGCCCATAGGCATTGGCTGCGCTTTGGGCTGCTAGGTAGGCGGCTGCATTTCCACCCCCCGCTGTGGTGTCTAAAAGCCCCGTAGTAGAAGAGATTGTACCCGTACCCGTGCCTGCTAAGGCGTTGTTGGCTTTGTTCAAAGCGATCCCATTTTGGATCATCTGGGCGACCCCCGCGGCGTTAAACCCAGAGGTGGTAGAACCCGGATTAAGGGCACTCTTGGAGTTGGCATCCCCAGTTACCCCACTAGTCGCCCCGCTGATAATGCCATAGAGGGCTTGCACGGGGGTTTGCGTGCCACCATTAAGAGTAGTGGCTTGTGCTAAGGCGTGGAAAGACTTCCAAATCTGGCTAGGATCGATCGTGCCCGTGGTGAGATCGGCGATAGCAGAGGCGACATTAGCATAGTTGTTAGCAGTGGGATCGGAGCTAGAAATATTCTGCAAAGTCTGTATTAGGGCTGAGAGTTGCACCCCGGGTTTAAGGGAACTAACTAAATACGCGCCTTGAGTAGCTATGTTAGAAACGAGACTTGTCCCAGTCTGAACAGAAATCGTAAAAGCAGACTGATAGTTAGAAGAGGTGGAGCCACTGCTCTCCACCACATTACCTAACAAGTTAGTCAAGGTGCTGAAATTCTGCAGGTTAGTAAGATAATCTGTGGCGTTAGTACTCACAATGCTATTGACTGTCGCATTGGCGATACCGGTATTAGCGTTGTTATTGCCCAAGGAGCCTGTAGTGCTCAAGTTATAAGCAGTGTTTGCAGCGGTGTTACCAGCGGCGTGAAAGAAGGTGGGGTTAGCTGCCCAGAGCTTGCCTACCGCGCTGTTGAGCGCACTCAAGGCTGTGAGCGCGTTGCTGGTAGTGCTACCACTAGCAGTCCCAAACACTTGTTGGAAGGTGTCCCCACTAGCCAAGAAACTAGAAATGCCATTGAGCTCAGTGGCGATGGTATTGACCGCGGCATTAGCCAAGCCCAAATTTTGGGGCACGCTTACATTATAGATCAGGCTTTGCAAGCTCCCACTTGCTATGTTGCCTAGATTTAAGGACTGCCCAACATTACCTGAATTATACTGACCCCCCCCTACGCTGTTAGTCCCATACCCATAATAGACCTGATAGTCGTTGCGGATATTTTGCAAAGTGGTGCTGAGCGCGCTCGAGTCAATAGTGCCATTTTCAAATTGTTTGGCGATGCTAGGTCCTAGCAAAGAGAGGTCTTTCATCAACTGGGGAGCATTGCTGACTAAATCTTTAAAGGCTTGAGTGCTGGGCACAGCGGATATGTCGCTATCAGCATTTTTTGCAACCCCAAAGGGTGTAACACCCCCTGCAGCAGAGGAACTCAACAAAGCCGTGATATTTTGGATGGCTGCAGACATGTTGGAGTTACCTGCGCTGGCTGCGGGCTCTGCAAAGGCATTGGCTAGGCTGATGAGTTGGTTAACACCAGCAATGGTGCTTGAAGAGCCATTAGTGATCAAAGAGGCAGCCTGCCCTAGAGAACCAGCAACGGCACCGGCCGCAATTAGCGTAGTTACCGTAGCATTACTAGCGCTCGCAAGCGTTGTATTACTATTGGCAATAGAGGCTTGTAAAAACGCGCCCACATTGGCGGCTGTGATCTTTTCCCCTGCGCTCAAACCCACTGCCTTCAAAAGTGCCGTTTGGGTTGCGTTTGGGGAACCTATAATTGTCAGGCCCGCAGTCGCTACCTTGTCAATGTTAGTGTTCAAAGTGCTGAAAGTGTTGATGGCAGTGCTCAAAGTGCCACCTGAAGTGTAACCGGAAACTTGAGAGATGGCTTCCAATGCCCCGATCCCAGCAGCGATCTGCTCGGGGGTGGCTGAGGGGTTGAAAGTGCCAGAAGACACCCCAGAGAGGTTGGCGGTTACTTGCGCGTTACTAAGCCCGGTGAGATTGAAACTTGTGTTGAGCAAGCCTGAGATCGCCTTCCTGGTTTGGGCGATCAAGCCATTTTGGGATACCTGCGCGCCTAGGGCATTGTTTAGGTAAGTGAGCGCGCTAGCTTGGGCTTGCTGATTGCCCACCCCACTTTGGGGCGCGGTGATCGCCCCCACATAGGTGCTGAGCAGATCCTGAGAGTAAAAGATCGCCTTGATATTATTCAAGGTTTGCGCGGGAGCATTGGTACTCAAATCCCCACTACCACTCGTGTCAGCTGCGTTGTTGATCCCGGCATTGAGAATATTAGTGATATTAGTGGAGCTAGAGAGCATAGCTTTAAGGGCACTGGCATTGCTGCTGTAGTTGAGCGCGGGACTCAAGATACTAGCAATATTGCCAGCTAGAGCCCTGACATAGTTCGTCTGGTTAGCCGCACCCGCCGTGGTCCAAGACTGGGCATAGGTGGCTCCACTTGGCGCATAAGGGTATTTGGTTGTTGGGCTGGTACCAATGGGATCAGCATTACCCGCCTTGACACTGGAACTCGCGATATTGGTTGTTGGAGTGTAGTCGGGGCTGGCAGAAACGGTGAGCCCAGCACTCTTGAGCACATTAACCAAGGCTTGATAGGGGCTGGTGTCTCCCCCATTGAAGACTTTGGCGATAGCAGCCGCACTGCCATTATCAATGGTTCCTGTTACACCAAGGTAGCTATTGATTTGGAGCACATTTGCGATGGCTGCCCCCGCGCTAGAAGCCCCCGTTGCTCCTTGCAATGCGGAAAGGGTGTTAACACGGTTGGCAGGGGTGGCATTGGGGGTGAAAGTGCCCACCCCGGTGCCAGCATCAAAAGTCACGCTACCCCCCGTAGTGAGAGCGGCGTAAGCCTGGTAGACGGCAGCGTAAGCGTTGGGGTTAACCAAGCCTTGCAACGCGCTAGCCACTTGGGAAAGAGAAGGCGCAGTTCCGGCACTGACATGCATGCCAGAGAGCGCGCTGATCACATCGTTTATAGTATTTGGAGCATTGGTGATAGAGTTGACATTGAGCGTGTCGTTAGCAATAGTTTGGAGCTGGGTAAGATAATTGACTGCTGTGCCAGCACCACTCCCATTATTACCGGTGAGTGCCCCAACGACCGTGGAAAACCCATTACTCAAAGTAGCACCACCAGAGATACCCCCACTCGCACTTACAAGGCTATTGATACCATTATAGGCTTCTAATTTGCCCAGATTGCCACCATCAAAGCTATAGGGGTTAGTGCCCACCCCTTTAGTGATAAGGTTCCCCGTAAGAGTGTTGATGGCATTGAGATCGCTTAGCGTAAAGCCACTGGTGGCAGTCCCACCTAGAGCTGCGAGTAGAGCTGTTCCTGCTCCTTGGATGCTAGAAAAGGCGGTGTCATAGTAGGCGTTGTAGGTGCTAAGGGTGGGGGAACTCAAGTTATTGGCACTGAGTGCGCCCGCGATGCTTTGGATATTGCCATAGATTGTGCCAAGCAAAGTATTAGCACTGGCAACACTGACTCCGTTAGCTAGCTGGCTAGAGGTGAGATTACCCCCACCAGAGGCGGTGTAATAGATATTGTTGGTCACCGCGGTGCCCGGATTTAAGATGTTGTCTGTCCCGTTGAGAAGCCCGCTAAAGGCTAGGCGGTTGGTGTAGCCGATGGTGGCCATGTTGCGATCGGCACTGAGCAAGCCCCCCAATTTGGGGAAGTCGTAGATATTGTAAAAAGTGTTGTCCCTCCAGGCGTAGTTATTGAGCAATCCGTATTGCCCATAGAGGTTGTAGTTATTGCTACCCCCAGTACCGTGGGGGAAAGGGTTATTGACATTGCCATTTCCAAAGGGACCGCTACCAGAGCCATTGGCAGAGCCATTGGTACTATCGACTCCAGAACCCTTGAGGGGTGTGCTGGCTCCTAGGGAGTAGATACCCGCAGGGGTGCCACTATCCCAGCTGACACCAGCACCGGAGTTGGTGTAGCCATTGAACTGCCCCATGTCAGTACCAGAGTTAGAGAGCTGGTAGCTACCCCCAAGCAACCCGGAAATGGAGTTGACGACATTGATGACATCCACTTCTGTGGCATCCAAAGAGGGGACGAAGTTGAAACAGGCGGCTAAAGCCACACTAAGCGAGCGTTTATAAGAAGAAAAAAGTTTCACGAAACTCCTTTGATATTGTGTGCGGTGTAGAAACTAGGGGATGTCAATAGTGCTAGAAGGGTTGGGCGTGAGGGCAGAAGTGTTCGCACTTCCCTGACCGGGCAAGACAATATTGCCATTGGTCATAGGCTCCAAGTTGTAGGCATTTTTACCAGGCACAAAAAGGGGACCTTGGGGCATACCACTATTACTTCCTGTTGCCTTCGTCATATTCGAATACTGAAA
>NZ_FZMA01000002.1:0-94694 GCF_900197775.1 Helicobacter salomonis | reverse complement strand
TAAGCTAGGGGAGTTGTTAAACTCTCGCCATAGAGCTAACTTATCTAAACGCTTAGTCCAAAAGCGGTTATCAAAGGTCTTAGCCTTAGCTGTGTAATAGGCTTTGAGTTTGTTAGACCACTGATTGAGCGACTTCACTCCTCTGCCTTTGATGATGAAGGGTTAAGAGATATGCTAAAATTCACCAAAATGAGTTTCATGTTAGTTGAAATCCCCAATGATTTAGTCAAACTCGTACAGACCGAAGGCATGAGTATCATCCAGGCTTTGGAAAGTATCCTAGATCTCAATGAGGAAACAATCGAGGTATTAGAAGAAGCCCTAGAGAAAAGACCGCGTGTTGCCAACCAAGATTGAGGAGATGCGTGTCTTTAAAAAAGACCTAAAGCGCGTGGGCTTAGGTGTGGAGTTAATTCAGGGATTGTCTTTATTGGTCAAGCGCGGACCCTTGCCAAAACGCGCATGCAATCACCCTCTGTGGAGTGTGTATCAATAATTCAGAGAATGTCATGTCAGACCTGATTTGTTATTAGTGTATTGTTATGTGGGCGACACTTTAGAATTAGCCCGTCTAGGAAGTCATAGCGACGTGTTCAAGACCTAAAGCTCCAAATGATGCGCACAGGGTACTTCTGCCACTCTGAACCCTTAGGCTTCTTGCTCTTGTCCTGCTCTTTATGGCTGGCTAAAGTGTCCTAAAAAGCACTAAAGAGAGAGGCTCTGCGTTGCATGTTTACAAGACCACCCCTCGCCCTAGAGGGCGCGCAGTGGTTAGTACAGATCAGAACGTAGCGACTAAAGCTGTTGTCAAGGCACTGCGATCTTGGTATCCGCCTTGGCAAGTGCGTTCTTGTGAGGGGACACAGGCTGAATCGTTCACATTTTCTTGGTACCCTTTATGGGTATTGATCCCAAAATATGCAATGGTCACGTTTGCACTTAAGAATTTATTAAAGTTGTATTCCAAGAACAAGCTCACACGCCCCGCATAAGCCACCTTTGCACTCGTCCATTGCCACACCATTTGCCAGTTGAAAGTCTGTTTGAAATGTGACCCCCCATAACCAAGGTTGCCCGTCACAGCATCTGCTTCAATCGCAGGGCCATCAAGCCCTGCCCATGCGCTGTTGCCACCAAATTCCACCCCCACCGGGTTACCCATGTTTCCGATATAAGTGTTGGGGTTTTGGAAACTCTTGTAAAAAGTCCCCACTAAATAGAATTCGTTAAGGTCGAAGCGCTGCTTAATGGCAAAGCTCTGCCCGGTTTGTGTCATGGGTGTGCCATACCTGTAGTTACGCTCCCCCTCGCTGTTGATGACCACCCAGGGGTAGTAGACGGGGAAGAAGGTGAGCAACTCGGTTTGGGAGCGAAAGCCCCGATTGCTAAAGTTGGGATCGGTATCCCAAGCAACTCTAAAACCGGGGGCATTGAAAATTTTGGGTGAAAAGTAGAAAAAGCCCTCCAGGGAGAGTTTCTGCCACTGGTAGTTGACCTGAACAGCGTGGGTACCTAAGTAGACAGGGACTCCGTGTCTATCCCAACCTCCCTTGGAGTTCTTAGTATATTCACCACTGTAAGTGGTGCGCGCTGCATACCAGTCTTTGATATAAGAGCCCGTTGCAAACGCCCGTCCAAAGGAGCTAAACCATAGCACGCGCAGATCTTTAGTGCCTCCAAAGACCTCAAAGCCCTGTGTGCGTCCACTTCTATAACCCATGCTAGACTGGTAACGTCCTCCTTTGAACCCGAAGTAATCCTTGTATTTGTAGTCGATGTAGATATCGCTCCAGACATAGTTGTGCGCGATCTTCTTGTCACCATTCTTCATGATGAAGTTCTCATCATCGGAGAGAAACTGATACCCGCTCATGAAACCACTGTGACCCCCAAAGATGTCGGTGATGATGGAGCCACCCTGTTTGGCTTTCGTGCCATCATAGAGCACACCTCCTACCATGCCCCCAATCTTGGCTGAGAGGCTATGACCAGTGATTTTTTCGGGCAATAAGTTCACATTCAAGCCCAAATACCCGGTGATGGTAGCGTAACGCTCTGTGGGGAAAGTGCCCGTCTTTTCGTCAATCTTGCTATTGTTAAAGCCGATGGAAGCGGATTGGTTGGCAAAGGCTTCGAGATTGAACTTACGACCCCCGGCATTGAATTCATAGGCGTTGAGAACACCGGTTGCTAGGGCTAAAGAGCCAAGGGTAGCCAGCAGAGAAGTTTTTGAGGCACCTTGTTTAGAAACACAAGACCTTCGTTGCATAAAGCCTCCTAGAGTTAAAAAATAAAAATCCCAGAAACACCCCCTCAGAGACAACCAGACCAGATGATAACAAAAATATGGCAATGATATTATTAAGAAGTGCATATAATTTCTATTTTTAAATAAAAATAGACTACATGCTACATGAAGTAACTAAAGGGTGTTATGTTAGCGTTTTTGTGCGTGCGCTCACTTCTAAAGTTTCTTGCAAACTCGCGCAATCTGTGATACTCAATGTTGGTTTTGAGCTCAGGCGTTTATTGAGATTTTTTAACACATTGGTGCCAAACTCTACGTAGTAGGACGCGCTAGCCTCGCAAAGTTGCATGCACGCATCGTAGAGCACGGGCTGGATGAGTTGCACACTCAGGCATTTGAGGGCTTCCTCTTTGGAGTGGTATAGCAAAGCGTTGGTATTAGAAACCACGCCAAAATGGTAATTATCTTCCAAGCTCTCTGCTAAAAGTGCGCTAAAATCCTCCAGTATGGGGGTTAAAATCTCGCAATGACTGACTACATTCATGGGCAACAAGACTAATTTTTTAGCCCCTAAGTCCTTTGCTTGCAAGGCATTCAGCGTCTCTTTAGCCCCTGCTAACACAATTTGAGAACCGTTAAAATTGGCAGCATAGAGTGTACGCCCCTGCGATCTGGCATGGGCACAAAAATCTAGGATTGTTTCTTTAGACGCGCCCAAAACGGCCAACATTCCTAGCTCTTGGGGGCTTTGGGCACACACACGCTCCATCAAACGCCCGCGCTCAAATACGAGTCTTAATCCCTTGGATAAACTGAGTGCCCCACTTGCCCCATTAGCAGTAATCTCGCCTAAGGAGTGCCCTAAAGCTGCACTCATAGGCAAGCCACCCCCCTCTTGCATGAAAACCTTGAAAGCCACCATAGATACTAAAAAGAGAGCACTCTGGGTATAGGGACTTTGATTGAGCAAGTCGTTTTCCTCCCAAAGCAAAGCCTGCATATCAGTTTTTAAAACCTCGCTGGCTTCTTCAAACATCTCGCGCGCCACACTGAAATGTGTGCAAAAATCCTTGCCCATACCTACATGCTGAGAACCTTGTCCTCCAAATAATGCCACTGTCATATTTATCCTTTCGTAAAATAGTCATCTAAAAATACCAAGTATGAGAAACGAATATGCTGTAGTCACGCACAAATTTAGAACCTAATTCCCCATTGAGGGGAAATTTAAACCCTACCTCTACGGAGACATCGTGGTAGAGAATGACAGTCTGGAAACGCACACCCACCTGCGAAAACACTCTAAAAAAGGTGTTTTTAAAACGCAAACTCGTGAAAAAGCGGTAATTCTGAATGAGAAAATTGCGCGAATAACGCGAGGTTGTCCATGTATTGCCCGCTATCATCATGCCATAGAATAAACCGCAAACAGCCAAAGGATTTTTGTTATATTCGATGACTAGGTCTCCTCCCGTGCCATAGGTGAACATGTTCGTAGCGACATTATCGCTTTTATCCAAGATAACAAAGCCGTAATCCAAAAATCCATAATAACGCGTGTAAAACCAACGATTCAAGGGATTATACTCATAGCCAAAGATAATGCTCGCACCCTCAATAGTGCGGTAGTGCTTGATAGCAGCCCCATTGGAATCTTTGGTATAAAAATGCATCTGCCCTACTTGATATTGGCTTAAGAGAAAAGTACGGCTTTTAGCAGCGTACAAGTGGGGACTACACAGAACGCAAGCCCCCACAAGACACATCAGACGCGCAAAAATACCCGATCCTAGTAGTTGTGGTTGAGAGGAGAGCTTAGATTGTCTTGGTGGTTATTCCAGTTTTTCAAAATATTGTTATTGGGTGGGGTGTACATAGGCCCGGTAGGTTGCATGGCATCTTGAATAGCATCTTCAACATCGATAATACGGTCCACCTTTTGGGTAGTTTTGGTGTCATCCATGCGGTGCTCTAAGTTTTCTAGTGCAGCATCCTGCTTGACCTCTTTGGCAGAACCTGCTTTCTGTTTAGCACTTGTTTGTGCTGGGGCGCTTTGCGGGTGTGCTTTGCTAGACCTTGTAGCATCCTTACACCCGGCAAATAAGCCCAAACACCCTAAAACAAGAGCGTAAAACTTAGACGAACTTGGCATGCACACATCCTTTTTGGGCTATAATAACATATTTAGTAAAAATATTAGGTTTAGGTGCATAGTGGCGGGACTGGATGCAGGGATGGATTTAGGGATTGGAATCTCGCTCATAGATTTTCTGGAACTCTTATCCCACCCTCCCAAGAGCTACAGTGCCTACCCCTTGTTAAAAAACCTAGAACCCAATCAACAGGGTTGTTTGGAAGTGGCGTATCAGAGCATGAATACAGGTAGGGTGCTCAGAGTCAGAGTGTTGGCTTTAGCCTTCAAAAGGGAGATCGAGCTTGTCTGCTTTAATTATTCCGCCTATCACACGCGACTTTTTTCTCAAAAACGCTACTTTGTGTATGGAAAGCTCAGTGTCAACACCTATTCCTTTGCGCTCCAAATGACTCAGCCCCAGATCATCCAAA
Source organism: Helicobacter salomonis (assembly GCF_900197775.1). NCBI lineage: Bacteria > Pseudomonadati > Campylobacterota > Epsilonproteobacteria > Campylobacterales > Helicobacteraceae > Helicobacter > Helicobacter salomonis. Next base: position 89,881 of record NZ_FZMA01000002.1, on the reverse strand, counting down.
CTCCTCAGAGCATTGAGTTGCATTTTAAAAAAGAGGCTAAGTTGACACGGGCATTCAAAGCACAGAAAACACACAAGGACTATATGGAGTATGTGCAAGCGCTCTTGAATGCAGAAAATCTCGCCAAACTTGCCCTAGTCAACATGCCTCCAGTGATGATCGCACACTTGGAGAGAATTTTTCATCCAACTCTGGAGTTTGTGCGCGCTTTTGATGCCCACAAAGGGTTCTTTGGCAAATACTTGGAAGCCCTCAAATTTGTGGAGGCGTTGGCATATATGCTCTCCTTGAATGCCAAAAAGTGGAATTTTCAAAGCAAGTTTGGTGGGCATGCTAATGCCCAGCTCCTTAGAGAATTTCTACAGGCCCTACCCTTTGTTCTCACAAATGACCAGCAACGCGCCATTTCCAGTATTCAAAAAGACATGCAAGGAGAGATGGCAAGTAAAAGATTAGTGATGGGTGATGTGGGCTGTGGCAAAACCATGATTATCTTAGCCAGTGTTGTTTTAGCTGCGCCCTATAAAAGTCTTTTAATGGCCCCCACCAGCGTTTTAGCCAAACAGCTTTACGAGCAAGCATGCCAATTTCTTCCTCCCTCCATTAAAGTAGAGTTACTCTTGGGAGGCCACATTTCCAAAAAAAATCTCCAATCCCTTGAAGAAGCGACTTTCATCATCGGCACAACAACTTTGCTCCATGTGCCCCTAGAGATGTCACAAGTTGCCTTGGTGATCAGCGATGAACAACACCGCTTTGGTACCAAGCAACGGCACTATTTGGAACAGCGTGCCAGTGGGGGATTTTTGAGAGATAATTCTGCGCGCAGACCCCATTATCTGCAATTTTCTGCTACACCCATTCCCAGAACCTTAGCCATGATGGGAGCTAAGTTTGTCAAAACCACTTTGATCAAAGACAAGCCCTACCACAAGGACATCACCACGCAGCTCATTGATAAAACCCACTTTGATGCGCTTTTGAAGCATATTCACGCACAAATTACCCAGCATAAACAGGTCGCTGTTATTTATCCTCTCGTTGAAGAGAATTTGCGCACAGAGGGAGTGCGTGCCAACTACATGCCTCTCAAACAGGGCGCGTTATATTGGCAGAAACACTTTGAAAAAGTTTATGTGACAAGCGGTAAAGATGCCAACAAAGAAGAGGTTTTAGAAGAGTTTGCCAAACAAGGAAATATTTTGCTCGCTACCACTCTCATTGAAGTAGGAATCAGTCTTCCTAGACTCTCTAGCATCGTGATTGTCGGAGCAGAACGGCTAGGTCTAGCTACTTTACACCAATTAAGAGGTCGGGTCGCGCGCTTAGGAGGCAAGGGGTATTGTTTTTTATTCACACACCACATAGATAACCCCCGACTCCAGGAGTTTAGCCAAACTTTAGATGGCTTTGAAATCGCCAATATCGATCTCAAATATCGTAATTCTGGAGACTTACTGCAGGGGACACAGCAGAGTGGCTCCCATTTTAATTTTTTAGACTTAGCTGGTGATCACGATCTCATCGCACAGGTCAGCACTCTATTCTAAAGTGCGCATGGCCTCGATATTGCCTTGTGCCTGGAACCATGCTATACTTCAAAATCTTTAAATCAGATTGAGGAGTGTGCATGGATGTGGGCATGCAACAGAGCTACGCCAAGTCTATTGGGGTTGCAAGAGGGGAGGTAGCAGAATACGATTACTCAATTGCGCGTCTATTCATCATTGCGATGATTACTTTTGGAGTGATCGGGATGGTGATTGGCGTTTTATTGGCTTTTCAATTAGCTTTCCCCCAGCTTAACTACATCGCGGGGGAGTATAGTATCTTTGGGCGACTGCGTCCTTTGCACACCAATGGGGTGATTTACGGCTTTACCTTAGGGGGCATTTGGGCAAGCTGGTATTATATTGGACAAAGGGTTTTAAAAATTACCTACTACGATCATCCTTTCTTAAGAGTAGTGGGTTACTTGCATTTTTGGTTGTGGATCGCAGCTTTGGTGGCGGGTGTGGTGAGCTTGTTTGCAGGGGTAACCCAGAGCAAGGAATATGCCGAACTTGCGTGGCCTATTGACATTTTGGTTGTGATTGTATGGGTGCTTTGGGGAGTTAGCATGTTTGGTAGCATGAGTGTTAGACGCGAGAATACAATTTATGTATCCTTGTGGTACTACATTGCTACTTATGTAGGCATCGCTGTGCTCTACATCTTCAACAATCTCTCCATCCCCACCTACTTCGTGGCAAACATGGGTAGCCTATGGCATTCCATTTCGCTGTATGCAGGTAGCAATGATGCATTGGTGCAGTGGTGGTGGGGGCATAATGCGGTGGCCTTTGTCTTCACCAGCGGGGTGATTGGTACTATTTATTACTTCTTGCCCAAAGAGAGTGGTCAGCCTATTTTTTCTTACAAACTCACCCTCTTCTCTTTCTGGAGTTTGATGTTCGTCTATATTTGGGCGGGTGGTCACCATTTGATCTACTCCACCGTGCCCGATTGGGTGCAAACTCTCTCCTCTGTGTTCTCTGTGATTTTGATCTTGCCCTCTTGGGGCACGGCGATCAATATGCTCTTGACCCTGCGTGGTCAATGGCATCAGCTCAAAGAATCGCCCCTCATTAAATTTTTGGTCTTGGCCAGCACTTTCTACATGCTCTCTACCCTAGAGGGTTCAATTCAAGCGATCCGCTCGGTCAATGCCCTCGCGCATTTCACCGATTGGATCATCGGGCATGTGCATGATGGTGTCTTAGGCTGGGTGGGCTTTTCGCTCATCGGTGCGGTCTACCACATGGTGCCCCGTGTTTTTAAGCGTGAGATTTACTCTGCCAAACTCATGGATGTGCAGTTTTGGCTCATGACTTTGGGAATCGTGTTTTACTTCTCCTCGATGTGGGTGGCAGGTATCACGCAGGGCATGATGTGGCGTGATGTAGACCAATATGGAAACTTGGTTTATCAATTCATCGACACGGTACGGGTGTTAATCCCCTACTATATCATTAGAGGGATAGGAGGCACTCTATACCTTACAGGATTCTTGATTTTCCTCTACAATGTGCTCATGACCATCCAAAAAGGGCGTGTCCTCGAGAAAGAACCCGCTTACGCTACGCCTATGGCTACCCGATAAGGAGCGTGCATGTTTAGTTTTCTGGAGAAAAACCCCTTTTTCTTTACTTTGGCTTTTGTGGTCGCCTTTGCGATTGCGGGAATCGTAGAGATTTTGCCCAATTTCTTCAAATCAGCAAGGCCCATTGAGGGGCTTAAACCTTATAGTATTTTGGAGACAGCCGGGCGACAGGTGTATATCAAAGAGGGGTGTTACAATTGTCACTCTCAGCTTATCCGTCCTTTTCAAGCGGAGGTGCAACGTTATGGGGCCTATAGCTTAAGTGGCGAATACGCTTACGATCGCCCTTTCTTATGGGGTTCTCGACGCATTGGGCCTGATTTGCACCGCGTAGGCGATGTGCGCACCACCGCTTGGCATGAGAAGCACATGCTAGACCCTACCAGTGTTGTGCCCGGAAGTATCATGCCTGCCTATAAGCATTTGTTTACCAAAGATAGCGATTTTGATACAGCCTATGCAGAAGCTTATACGGAGAAAAAAATCTTTAAGGTGCCCTACGATTCGCCCATTGGGGTGGAACTTGGAGATGTCAAAAAGGCTAAACAGCTTTTCTTAGAGGAAGCCAAAGCGATCGTGGATAACATGCAAGACCCTCAAATTGCTGAAGCTCTCAAAGCGGGGCATGTAAGAGAGATTGTGGCTCTCATTGCCTATCTCAATAGTTTAGGACAAGCCAGAATTAATCATACGGGTTTGGTAGCACCTAATTCTCAGGAGCAGAAGTAATGGATTTAGATACAATCAGAGGGCTGGCTTATGTCTTTTTCACTATTCTCTTTACACTCTTTCTTTATGCCTATATCATCAGCATGTATGTGAAAGACAAAAAAGGGGTTACGAATTATGAGCGCTATAGTCAATTAGCCCTTCAGGACGAACTTCACGATACACCCATTGAACCACGCACCCCTATCTCAACACGAAAGAGGCTTTGAATGGATATTTTTAAAGACCATATCAATTTATTTGCGCTAGGGGCGGCTCTTGTGATTGTAGTACTCACTGTAAGTATGAGCTCATCCTTATTTAAAGCCATGCGTGAGAGAACCAATAGTAAGGATGTTCTCTATGATAATGGACATCAGTTTGATGGTATCGCTGAATCTGTGAATAACATCCCATCAGGGTGGATTATCTGCTTTTTAATTGCCATCACTTGGGGAATATGGTATATCTTCTTTGGCTACCCACTCTTCAATTACTCCCAGATTGGAGAATATAATAAAGAAGTCGCCCAGTACAATCGTAGTTTTGAGACACGCTGGAAAAACCTACATGGCAAAGATTTAGAGCAAATGGGGCAGGGTATCTTCTTGGTCCAATGTTCTCAATGCCATGGTTTGGAGGCGACAGGTTTGGACAATACGGCACGCAATTTGGTACATTGGGGTAAAGAGGCGGGGATTATCGAGATAATTAAGCAAGGTTCGATGGGTTTGAATTACCAAGCTGGAGAAATGCCTCCTCTTGAAATGAGCGATGAGGACGCCAAGGCGGTGGCAAGCTTTGTAATGGCTAAAATTTCAGAGGTCAAGCACACCAGTTACCCGCAATTGGTGCAAAAGGGGGAAACAATTTTTGCTAATATGTGCGCTGGCTGCCATGGTGTAGATGGCAAAGGTCAGGAAGGCATGGCGGTGAATTTGGCGCATTATGGCACGCATGTGTTTCTCAAAGAAATTTTGGATAAAGGTAAAAAGGGGCATATTGGAGAGATGCCTAGCTTTGCTTACAGACATTTTAACGATACGCAAGTGCGCGCACTCGCTCACTATATCCAATCTTTGCGAGGAGAGGAATGATGGGAGCTTTAATTAAATTGTTAAATGGCCTATTTGGCTATTGGCTCGTGGTAGTGGTGGTTTTATGCATCGTGGCTTTTTTAGGGTTTAAAGCGGTCAAAATCCAACAAGAAGAGGCTACGCATTACTACAAATTAGATGTGGGTAAAATCCAAATGTTCGAGAAAAATAGACAATTTTATCAGGTTAAGGAATAATGATGTTTACAGGCATGGAAAAATTGCTAGGCTTGTTTTTGATTCTCTTGTTTGTCATCTCGGTGGTGCTTTATTTCATTAAACCCAGTTTCTTGTTTGCAGTTTGATGGGTATGGTAGAGCGCATTCTTGGTCTTGCGCTCTTGTGTTCTTTAGCGTTGTTGGGGGCTGGGCAAAATTTTGTACAGGGTAATGTCGCGCAGCATTTTGTACCCAAGAGTGTAGCGCTGGTTGAGCGCGTTTCTACTGAGTTAAAGCAAAAAACTGGGGTTTCTTTCGTGCTATTTGTGGTGGATACTGATTTAGAAGATAGACAAGCGCGTTTGGATTACCAGCAGGCGCATTTAAAAGAATTAAGTGCCCCATTTGTAGCCTTATTTGCTTACTTTCAAGCACAAAAAATTGCCATTGTGGTAGAGCCTACCAGTTTGCTCGACACGGATCAAATTTTTTTTGAACGCATTGCGCCCTTTTTGCCCAAGAAATGGGGAGAAAATATGAATGACAATAATGCCCGCTTCTCGTTTGCCTTGCTCAATGGGTACACTTACATGGCCGATGCCATCGCTCAAAAACACCAAGTGCATTTAGAAAACAATATCCAAGAGGAAAATCATAATAACCTCGTCAAAACTATTCTCTATATTTTGCTCTGTTCTCTCTTGGCACTCTTTTTTTACGGCTACTTTTTTGGAACAAGAAAACATGAATCCTAAAGAGAAGAATTATTGGCCATTAGGTATTTTGGCTGTGCTTTTACTGGGAGTGTTTTTAGTCAGTGCACTAGTAGTGGTCGCCATTAAGAACTCTCCCAAGGACGACAACTCCTATTTGGAGAAGCATACATTTACGGACGCACACATCAACACAATGATTGCAAATTACCGCACATTTTTACAGAGCTACCATCTCATTTTGCTCACCCAAGATCAGAGTCTCACCCCCCTTTTTCCCTATTATTTGAATCAAAACACGCCCATACTATGGCTCAAATTGCAAGATAACCGCGTGCGCATTGTTATCGAGAAACTTCAACCCGAAGCAACCCCTTTGGATTTGTCCGTTTTACTCATTAGAGACAGAGATGATCTCCAGCCCTTCAGTAAACCCGAATGCTTAGAAAACCAAAAGCAGATCACATGCCAACTGCACCCCTTTAACCTCCCCTCAGAAGGACATTGCAAAATCCTCGTCCGTGTCAAATTTAGGGGGGATTACATCCCCCTCATCCAGCCCGCCTATGTGCGTGCTAAAAAGTGAAAGTGTAGTTGACATACCAAGAATACAAACGCCTAATGTAGAGATTCCCATCATTTTTGGTCTGCAAAAAAGGGTTACCCTTGATCATGGGGAATTTGATCCCTGCTTCTATACTGCTATGCTTTAGCAGGCGCACCCTACCCCCTACATTAAAGAGGAATTGAAAAGCCGTTGCCTTCTTATCTAGCCCCGCAAATGCTAAGGCCACATGCGCAAAGTCGGGCGTGGCCAAAATCCACGAGTTACCCGCAAATTGAATCCCCCCCACTGCACCCAAAGCCATCGCCTTATTATTGATCACATTGAGCACAATATCTGCTCCCGCGCCATAAGTGAGCATGTTGGGCGCAATGGGCTTATTATTTCCGACCAGCTCTTGCAAGATACCCATGACATTGAGCTGGCAGTTGGGCAAGCCCACATTGGGCAGTGGTGGAATTGTGGGTGGGACTCCTGGCGCACCCGGTGACACAACAGGAGGTTTTATAGCGGGAGCTTGACACACAAGCGGACCACCAGATGCATTTTTCTTGGCGGCGAACTCTATGCCTTGTGCATGGGCGTAGTCAAAGAAACCATAGAGTTTGAGACCAAAAAACTTGCTAGGAAACATCTGATAGCCTATCTGTATACCAAACCCCTTTAGAGGAGTTGTGAGCTCAGTGGACACCCCTTTATCCTGCATGCGAATCTGGGCCTTACCTTGCTGATACCCACCTCCAACAAAAATACCACTTCCATCATTCGCACTTAAAAGAGAAACTAAAGATAAAGCTACAAGAGACTTAACACGCATTACTACATCCTTTCTTAGAGATTTTTTCTATATCGGTCAATCTCCCTCAAAAGAGGAGATTCTTGGCTAATTTAGCATATTTTGGCGGAAATTCCAGCAAAATGCGATCCGTTTACTCTTTACTAATAAAAATAAATACCCCTAAATTTGCCTCATATACATGCACATCTAACCAGCGGAATGTGCCAAGTGATTGCTATGCATTTGCACTACACTATTCTCAAAGGCTGAGACTAAAATAATATACTCAAATACCAAAAAGGTCTATTATTGAGTTGATTATGCTACAAATAAGGTTGCCTTAAGAGAAAATGCCTTATTAAACAGAACCTAAATTCATCCACATGGTGTGTTTGACGAGAGTTTAATTTTTAGAGGTAAAGTAGATCGGCATGTTGTACAATATAGTTAAACTATGGTAAGCAGGGGTGGTTTAAGTACAGGGAGGTGTCCCATGAACACTTTCAGATTTTTGCGAAGGGGGTTGGTCTCCGTCTGTGTGTCTTTGAGTTCGTTACTAGGCTATGGGGGAGATGTGAGAGACGGGTTTTTTATAGAGGGGAGCATAGGGGCACAGAGTAGTGGTGTATCTTCTTATGGTCCGAATGCTACGGCCTCAACCCCCTCTAAAACCCTCAACGCCGCTTCGTTGCAAGCAAGCCTCAACAGTCACCTAAAAGAGCTCGCTACTGCATTGCAAAATCTCAATGCTACTGCGGCGCAGGTGGGATCTACCAAGGATATTTTGCAACTTTCCCCTCTTGATATTTCAGGGACCATGCGCGCTCAGATCAAGGGTTTGGAAGCGCAGATCCAAATGGAAATCGGACAACTCAAAACACTTGTGGGCACCAATCCCAATGCCCCCAATGTGGCAAACGATCAAGCGATCATACAGGATTACGAGAAAGTCTTGCAGTCCTTGCAGGGTTATGGTGTTTCTATCATTGGTGAAGTTAATAACTATGATAACACACTCGCTCAGGCTCAGATTGCGTTTAAGGACTTAAAAAATGCCATCGCATCCAGAAACAGCGCGAGTCAAAAAGCCTATGATGCCGCTTACAGTGCTTATGAGCAGAAGAAACAAGCTTTCTCAGCCGCTAGGGATCAAATAACGCGCTTCATGGGTCAGTGTGTGGGGGGATCATGCGGTCCATCAAGCGTTAGCCCCGCAGAGGGGGCAGCACAGGTGGAGCAATTCTCCAATAGTATCTTGCAGGGCATTTTGGGGATTGCTCAAAATCCCGATACAGATAGCATTATCTCCATCAATCAGTATTACAACTCTTATAGGGCGGGAGTTTCAGGTGTCTGTGCTCCTACCTCCACTAATATTGGCATGGATGCTTGTTTCCAGAAAATAAGCCCCGTCATGAATAATTTCTCGATTGAGAAGCTGATCACAGATTATGCATGGTTTTTTCAGGAGGCTAAAGAGATTGGCGCATCACTCAGCTTAGGTGCCCCTCAAGTTGATGTAGCAGCTAACGGACTTGTGGCTGTTTATAACACGCTATCAAATATCATGCAGGCGACCCTGGGTAATTATAGTCGTATTATCCCCACGCCCGATCAGTATTTCCACCCCCCCGCGGTACCCGTCCTCAAGCCTATGCCTTCTCCCCCCACGCTGGGTTTCAAATACAACAATCTTTCCCCTCAAATCACCACAGCTGCTAATACGATCAACACCGTGGGGACCATCCATGCGCCCGGGCAAATCGTCGTGCCTGACCTATCACCCTTTAGTAATGTCATCAACCACTTTGCTAGAGCATTTCAAAATGTCAATTGGAATGCCAATGTAGGCGTGGGATACCAATATTTCTTCAGCCGTCATTTTGGATTTGATGTGCAGGTCAGTGTGGGTTACAATTATCTCAACAGCCCTCTCTTTAGGAAGTCTCCCATATTTAAATCCATGCAGGGCTTTAACTGGGCGATAGGGGGCAATGTGATCTTTGACTTTATAGCTCCTAGTAGTCAAAGTGGGCTGTTTGTTGGCTTATTTGCAGGTATATTAGGGGTGGGGAGTCACTACTTCTTAGATACCAAAAGTTCCCCACTGGTTCGGGCTAGCGATTTCAATGCGCGTTTAAATGTGGGGATCAGATTTCAGTTTGATCGCAATATTATTAAAGTGGGCATTGAAGATCCCTTGTACAGCCATGTCATTGACATGCAAGCGGGCGATACCCACTTCATTGTGGATGAAACCCCTAGAAATTTTGACATTTACATTTCTTTCGCACACCTATTTTGATCAACAAGGCAGGCTGTTAGGGCTTGCCGCTCTCACAGACTTATAAAAAACCCTAAAACTTATAAAAACCTATAAATCTCAAGGATCATGCTGTGTTCCTGTTTCCACCATGCTGGTTGCTAGGCGATTTGTTGCCAAGTCATCTAACAGAGCCGTCATGTCCGCAGGCGTAAATTCAGTGGGAACTCCACTTACTAAATGCTTGACTAGATTAATACTAGCGTTAAAATCTCTATCCACTACCACACCGCACGCCCCGCACTGATACACTCTATCGCTTAAGCTTAAATCACTTTTGACATTGCCACAGCTAGAACAAGTCTTAGAACTAGGGTAAAAGGTATCCACCCGTTTTATCTCTCGCCCATAATATTTCGCCTTATACTCTAAAAGCGTGTTAAAGGCGCAGATACTCACATCACTTAGAGCTTTGGATAGCCTAGAGTTTTTAAGCATGTTTTTGACTTTCAAGCTCTCTAAGCAAAGGGTCTTGGCGTGCCTTATAAGAGCGGTGCTGAGTTTGTGTAAAAAGTCATTGCGGGTGTTTGCAATGCGTGTATGTAGGCGGTTTAGGCGTAAGACAGCTTTAAGGTAATTGGCGGATTTTCTAGTATGGGGAGCATTCTGCTCCCTTCCTTTGGTTTTCGGGAGGCAAGCAGAATGCTTGCTTTTCCTAGAAACTTGCCGACTAAGTCTTTTTAGCCGCCTTGTCAGCCTATTTAAGGGCTTGGGTGCTTGTATCTGTAAGCCATTAGATAGACTAGCAAACGCTTTAATGCCGGTGTCAATGCCTAGAGTGTGGTTATTTACTATGGGCTTGTGTGTGTAGTTGAACTCCTCTTGTGTGGTATCCATTTGGATTGAAACAAAAAACTTAGAGCCTCTTTGTGTAATGGTCGCCCCATTGATTTTACCTCTAAGTCGTAGCTTCTCGGTCATTTTGATTTTAGGCAAATTAGGGATTTTTAAATAATCCTTTGTGCCACCTTGAATAACCTTAATTTGGTCGCCCCCAATGTAAAAACTCCCTTGATATTCTCTTTTCTTTTTGAATTTGGGGTAACTGACCTTGCCCTGTTTTAAATCTTTAAAGAACTTTTGAAAAGCTAGATTTAAGTGGTTAAAGGGCTGTGCTGTAGCGTATTTGGTAACTTCATAGACAAAGGGAAACTTCTCTTTTTTGCAAGCGTTAAATTCTTTCTTTAGGGCAAAGTGGTTAGATTTAATGCCGTTTTTGTAGTTTTCTCTCCACTTAGCCAAGCCCCAATTATAGGCAAGTCTAGCACACCCAAAAGCCTTTTTAAAATGGGTTTGGGCTTTGTTGTTAGGCTGTAGTTCAATCTTGTGGGTTAGGGCAAACATTGTTTTCTACCACACATTGTATCTCGTTTAGCAACTTTTTATTTTTGCGTGAGCGTGCACCATATAACCGAGCAGAAAACACGGTAATGATTTCCAACACATCTTTAGCGAGTTCCTCCTCAAAGCGGACATTTTCATCGCCTTGATTGATGATAATCACCTCCACGCCTTTAGCCTCGCAAATGGCAAACACTAGCTCCGCTCCAAAACGCAATAAGCGGTCCTTATGGGTTAAAACAAGTCTTTTAACTTGATTTTCTAGGATCAGGTTAAGAAGTTTAGTTAAACCCTTTTTGTAATAGTTCATCCCAGAACCTAAATCTTGGATCACTTCGTAGTTAAAGCCTAACTTAGAGCAATACAACTCTAAAATCTGCACTTGTCTAATTAAGCCTTCTTTTTGGTCGGCACTAGAAACACGGGCATAGGCGATGGTTTTGCGGTTATCGTTACAAAACACAAATTCTTTTTTGATCCCCCGCAAACTCTCTAAACTATACCTCCGTGCACCTCCTTGTGTGTAAACATCTGGTTTTAAAATCCCATGATTGTCCCAATTACGGAGTGTTTGTGCTGTTACCCCTAAGACTTTGCTTGCTTGACTGACTGATAACAATTTGTTTTTATCCATACCCCATGTTAGGCAAATCAAACTTAAAAAATTATAAAATATTGATAACTATTTATAAGAATATGCAAGAATTAAGTTACAGTTTTTAGCCCCATCATCCTGTCCACCAAATAATACAGAATGTAGAAGAAGTGATTGTGTGGCACTTCTATGGCCAGGAAAAGCCATGGGATCCCCAAAATCTTTACGCCTATGGTGGGGCCGCAGATGCGATTGTCAATCTCATTGCAACTCAGCCCTTTGCCTTTGGTCTGATAGGAGGTATCCAACTAGCAGGCAACACCTGGACCTACACTGGCAATGGCTTTTCTCATACCGGTTTTCAGTTCCTCTTTAATGCGGGTGGCCGAATCCGTTTCAAGGAACATATAGCCATTCAAACAGGAATCAAGTTTCCCATGATCCCTCAGAAGATGAAAGCAGAAGAAGTGAGCGAGATCAGACGCTATGTATGGTATGTCAACCTTGTCTATACTTTCTAGGTGAATAGACCATAGGAAGGCAGTTTAGGAACTAAGCGTATCCTGCAAGTCGGTATGGGCATAGCAGTGCTAATGATAGACATGCAGGCATGCGTACCCATAGGGGCTGACAATCAAGTGCCCCAAAAACCTTGTTAGCTGGGGCGGGTTTGTAGTGCACAAGACCCACAAAATAGCAAATACCTAGAATTTTTTCTTGTTGGCATCTTCTAAAATATCCGAGGAAATGCGATCAATATTACTACCTACTTCCGAAGAAGTGTGTGCAATCTCTAAATTACGCGCCGTGTCCTTTTTAAATGTGTCTAAAATGGTGTTGATACTTTCCACATTCTGGGCTTGTGCTTTAATAGCCTCGCTTGTATCTCCGATACTTTGGGTAAGCGTATTAATATTGCTCTCAATCTCACCCAAAGACCTTTGGGTGCGCTCAGCAAGTTTACGCACTTCATCAGCCACGACGGCAAAGCCTCGCCCATGCTCACCTGCGCGTGCGGCTTCAATAGCGGCATTGAGGGCAAGTAAATTAGTTTGATCGGCAATGTCCTTGATGATTTCTACAATATTTTTAATGTCCTGCCCTTGGGCAATCATCGCTTCACTCTGCGTGCTGATCTCTTGAATACTGGCCGTGATGTCATGAATGGATTGGGAAGTGGCGATCAGGCTTTGATTCTGTTGGTTGGCGCTTTCTGTAAGGTCTTTAATACAGGTCTTTAATCCGCAGGATTCTTTAGTGAGCGCACTCGCAAAGGTTAAAGAGGTTTGTAACATTTTTTTAATTTCTGATCCTAGAGCGTCCACTGATTTTTCCATGTCTCCGGTAGGGTTTGAAATCCCTTGAGTAAAATCTAGGTCTTGGTAGCGCTTAAAGGCATCATTGATGGTGGTGATATACAGCCCGATTCCCTGTTGTAAATAGACTACCACATCGTTAAAGAGTTCTTTGAGTTGCAGGAGGTCGGGATTATTAGGAGAAGCTGTGATTTTCTGAGTGAAATTCCCCTCCTTGATATGGCTCACCACATTGAGCATGTTGTCAATGGTGGCATTGTCTAGTTTAGTGTTTTCATTGATTTTTAAGATATTTTGGTTGATCGATTGCTGCATGCGCCCAATCTCATCCAATATTTTTGTTTCCACAATGTGAATGTTATGCGTACTTTTAGGATCATTGAGGAGTTTGAAAAAACTATCCAAGGTTTCAGAAACCACTCCGATGCGACTGCCTATCAAATAACGGACCAGAAAATACACGGCAATAATGAGAATTACGATAACAATGCTTCCTATGATCAATATCAAGCTTTGTATGCGGTGGGCTGCTACAAACACTTCATCCTTGCTCACAAATCTAGCTAGAGCCCAATTAAATTTGAAATCATCAGGACCAATTTTACTAAAAATATCAAAAGACTTCACCACCAAAAAACCATCTTTTTTATTACTAATAGAGTGGTAATCCACCACGCCTGAAAGATTCTTTTGCGTCATTTGCAGTAGATTGTTAACTGAAGGATCGGGATTGATTTCGCTTAAAAGTTTACCCTGGTTTTTCTTATCAATTGCGAGCAATAAATACCCATTCTGCTGGATCGCAAAAGTGTCTTGCTTGCTGCGTAACACAATGTCAGCAAAGCTATCGATGTCCACAAAAACGACCATCACACCCACTAATCTTGCTCTCTCATGTTCCCCTGTAGTAAGTGGGATGCCCAAGTCAAAGCCAAAGGTAGAAACTCCCCCAATATTTCTTGCGTAGGGGCTGCTTTTCACAAAGCGCATGGTTTGCTTCACTTCTGCATATATCTGAGGATTATAGAGTGGAGACTCCTTAGAAATTTCCATACCATTTGGGGATTTCTGGATTAAGAGAGAATATTCGGTATCTTCTATGGGCGCAATACTCACAATTTTGACATCAGTGCTCGTGCTAAGGAAGCGGCGGATCAATTTTTCTTCTTCTGGCAAATCACGACCTAAATCAAGAGTGCTTAAGTCCAATTCCAAGAGGCTGAGCTGAGAAAAGGTACGATTCATCACTCTTTCAAGGCGCGCAGATACCTCTTCCGTATTGGCACGCAGAGTTTCAATGGTATGGATTCGAGTTACATCCTTGACCTGCTTACCAATCATTAAACCCAATCCCGTAATGCCCAAAACCACTACAAAACACACCCCCAAGACAATTTTAGTTCCAATTTCCAACTTGGCAAACATAAACAACCTCTTAAACTTATATCAACACCATATTCTATCGTAGTTTGGGTGCAAGTCACGAGACCGGCAGGTGCCTTAGAGAGATTGCTCTGTGAACCGCTCCTCCCTAAAGGGAGGAGCTTCCTAACTAACAATAAAAACAATGGAAAAGAGGTTGGGAGCTATCCCCACCTCAAAAAAGTCAATAGGACCGGAACATAGGGTCCTCCATAGAAAATGAGAGGCACTATTGTAGATGGATTTAATAAATTCTAGCTTAGGGGGCACAATCACTCGTTTAAATGCCGCGTATGTTGACAAAACCCCCCTTGTCAATGTCTAGATCACAGTTCGCTTTCGGGCAATATCTTAGACCAGTCTTTGATGAAGCGTAAAAAGGCGGAGGTATTGGGGGGCTTGTCACAGAGAATGACATGCCCATTTTCAACGCCCTCCCAAATGAGTTTTTGGTGCAACATGTGTTTAACCACTAATAAATGCCAACTCTCTTTCATCTGCTCTTGCATCATTCCTTGTAAATAGAGGGCGAAATCCTTGTTTTCAAAAACCACCACCGATTCGGTGTTAATGCTTGCTGAGCGCGCGTCTAAATTGAAACTTCCAATCCAAGTTTTATGCCCATCAAAAATGAGAGTTTTGCTATGCAAAGAATTTTTAAACCGTCCTCTGATTTTAAATTTAAGTCCCTTGGGGGTGTAGTGTGCATACTTTGAGAGATCACTCTTGGTTTCATAGACATTTGCTCCCGCATCAACTAATTTTTTGGCATAGCGCTCCCATGCTCCATACACCACGATAGCATCGGTAGAGGCAAGCGAATTAGTTAAAATATTGAGCTCTAAGCCTTCTTGTAATTTCTGTGTGAAGAGTTTTAAAAGTGCGCGCCCGGGTACGAGGTAGGAGGAGGCAATGTAGAGCGAGTTAGTGGTATGTGCTAAAATGGCGTTAAGGGCCTGTTTGATGGGCGAGCGTGGATTTGGCATGTTAATTTTATCAGGGCTATCGGCAATGAAAGAAGCGATGCCTTGATAGGCAATCTGCTTTTTGCAAGCGAAGGCGCGCATAAATTCCAAGACATGTTCTTCATAATGGGTGTGTCGGTCGGGTGGATAGAGAATCTTTGAGAGGCGATTCTGATAGGTCTTGGCGTATTTTTTTAATTTAGCATGGCTGGGGAGTAGGTGGGCGGGAATGGAGTTAGGAAAATTCCAATATTGTAAAAAGTTTTGTTTAGCTTGCAAACTCACTGGTCCTAAAAAAAGCGCGTCTATGTCTAAAAAATTTCCTTCCAGATCATTATCAAAGTACACATCAGCAATATTACGCCCCCCGATTACCAAAGCGATATTATCTACAATGAAAAGTTTATTATGCATGCGCTTTTTGATCCGATCGTAGTCGGCTAGCATCTCAAAAACGCGTAGGACCCTATTGCGCACACGGTAGGGATTAAAGATTTTAACCTCAATATTGGGATGGGTGTCTAGCATAATGATGTCTGACATGTCTGAATCCAAACCATTATCATCGATCAAGAGTCGCACCTTCACCCCCCGATCAGCTGCTCTATAGAGTTCAAACATCATCACTCGAGAGGAGATATCGTTCTTGTAAAGGTAAGTCTGAATGTCTATGTTATGGGTCGCCATGCGAATGAGCGCAATGCGTTGCAAGAGTGCCTGATCGCCTTCTTGAAGGAGGAACCCCAAACTCTGGGTGGGTTTTTGGGCTAATTCTTTCGCATAGACAGCGGCGATGGGGGTTTGTAGAGGGTTGTAGTGTTCTAGCCCAGAGAGGGGGTAAGGACCTTGCTGGCGGATAATGGTGCACCCAGCTAGCAAGACCGCCCCTAACCATATCAGGCAATAAAAGCAAAAACGCAAGGGTCAGGTTAATGTTAGCGCAAAACTCCCTAGCGCGCTCTCCCCACCTTCACCATGCGGTTGCGCAACTGCGCCAAACTATCCTGCAAAGGGATTTCTTTAGGGCAGGTGTCATGGCAACCAATCAAGCTCATGCACCCAAAAATCCCATCGTCATCGCCCACCAATTCGTAAAAATCCTCATCACTGCGTTCGTCATGGGAGTCAATCAAAAAGCGCATCGCGCGGTTTAGCCCCGCTGCGCCAATAAAGTTCTCGCGCATCAGCTTCGTTCCACACGCAGCGATACAGCACCCACATTCAATGCAACGATCCAGCTCAAACACCTCTTGGGCTTCATCCGGGTCGATACGCTCCTCAGGCTGGGTAATATCCACTTCCTTGCGGTGGTGTGCCCAACTCTCCACACGCTTGGTCATGCTAAAAAACCACTCACCTGTATTCACACTCAAATCCTTAATCAAGGGAAAAGAGGGCATGGGCATGAGCGTGATCGTGTCCTCTTGAAAACTAGAAGTTAAGGTTTTGCATGCCAAGCGGGGGCGGCCATTGACCATCATCGCACAGCTCCCACAAATCCCCGCACGGCAGACAAAATCAAAACTCAGATCGGGGTCTAAAGTTTCGCGGATGATGCCCAACGCGATAAAAAGAGTCATCGAGGGGATTTCTTGTAACTGATACTCTTTAAAATGGGGTTTAGACACCGCGCTTTGGGGGTCAAATTTTAGGGCTTTAATGGTAATGGTGCGACTCATTATAGATCTCCTAGTCTAATGTTGCGGGCTTTGTACTGGGGCTGTAAATCAAAGGGCATGAGGGCTTCTTGCAAGGCATAGCGATCCCCCCCGCGTGCCTTGATCTCTTCTGTAATTTTGGCAATCTGCGCATCGCGCTCTTCTTTGAGTGGGTGGGGAATGAAATTGCCCTTAGCCCCATACCCCCTAAAATCAGGGCTAATCTCCATGGTCATAATATCTAGGTCCTCATAGGTTAGGGTGGGTAAAGTTTGGGCGGGGTCTTCCCAACTGGCTAGAGTGCGTTTTAACCAGTTGGCATCATCTCTTTTGGGGTGATCGATGCGCGTGTGCGCCCCACGGCTCTCTGTGCGATCCAGCGCGCCTTTGGCAATGCACAGCGCTAGCTTGAGCATTTTTTGGGTGCGGTAAGCGTCTTCTAGCTCGGGGTTGTTATGGGTTTTCTTGTTTTTCACATGGATGTGCTGGGCGCGCTTATAGAGTTCCTCTAATTCATGCACGGCCTCCTCTAGGATCGCACCCTCTCTAAAGACCCCCACTTTTTCGTCCATGATCTCGCGCATGCGCTCTCTAATCACATACACATCTTCCTTGCCCTCATTGTGCAAGAGACCTTGCAAATGCTCTTCTGTGCGCTTGATGAAACTTTGGGCGATCTGGGTGTTGATGTCGATGCTCGCTTGTGCGCAGTGCTGGGCGAAGTAATCCCCGATGATCATCCCAGCAACCACCGCCTCGCTCACAGAGTTACCCCCTAGGCGGTTAAACCCGTGCAAATCCCAACACGCCGCCTCGCCCGCACAAAAGAGCCCCTTTAGATGACTCTCTCCCTTGTAATTAGTGCGTAGTCCCCCCATAGAGTAGTGTTGCATGGGCTTGATAGGCACCCAGCCCTTTTGTTTGGGCGCACCCTCGCCAAATTCAGGCTCATCTTTGGGCATGTCTTTCAAGTTTGTGTCGCTCTCTATACCATCATCTGCTGCATCAATGCCTGCAAAAGTATGGGCGATGTCGTGCACATCTCTAAGATTTTTTTCTACATGCTCGCGACCTAAAATAGCAATGTCCAACCACACATGATCGCCATAAGGTGAGGGCGCGCCATAGCCCTTTTTAATGTGCTCCAAAATGCGCCGACTCACCACATCCCGACTAGCTAATTCTTTCTTTTCGGGTTCATAAGCAGGCATGAAACGCCGCCCAAATTTATCGCGCAAAATCCCCCCATCGCCCCGACACCCCTCTGTCATCAAAATCCCGCTGGGCACTAAGGCTGTAGGGTGGAATTGCACCGCTTCCATGTTGCCCAGTTTAGCTACCCCCGTTTCTAGCGCGCTGGCAATCCCTGCGCCATCGCAAATCACCGCATTTGTCGTGTGCTTATAGACCCGCCCATAACCCCCCGTAGCTAAAAGCGTGCCCTTAGACACATAGGCGCTCAATTCCCCGGTGATGAGATCGCGCACCACAGCTCCATAGCACACGCCCTCATGGTGGATCAGAGTTAAAACCTCTTTGCGATCCTGAATATCCACTTGGTGGTGCAAGGCTTCATTAGCCACCGCATAGAGCATGGTATGCCCGGTAGCATCGGCCGTAAAACAAGTGCGCCACTTTTTAGTACCCCCAAAGTCGCGGCTTTGGATATAGCCGTGCCGATCCTCTCTTTCCGTGATGGTAACATGCTCGCCATTGATCACGGCCTTGCGATCCCCTTTTTTAATACGCGTCCAAGGCACCCCCCAGCTAGCTAGCTCTCTAATGGCTTTGGGGGCGGTGGTCACAAACATTCTAGCCACTTGCTGATCGCAACCCCAGTCGCTCCCCTTCACCGTGTCCAAAAAATGCAGGTCTTCATTATCCCCTTCACTCATCTTAGCATTGCCCAAACTAGCCTGCATGCCCCCTTGTGCGGCAGCCGAGTGGGAACGCCTTACAGGCACTAGGCTTAACACGATGGTGTGCAATCCCTTTTGTTTGCACGCAATGCTGGCGCGCAAACCCGCCAAACCGCCACCCACCACCAACGCATCGCAATACACTATATTCATTCTTTTCCTTCCTTATGCAGTTGTTCGTCTAGCTGGATTGCTTGTTGCATACTATTGATGCCCTGACTTTTTTGGCTAAGTCCTTTTTTGACATAAGCCCCATAAGTGAGTAGACCCAAAACGATGAAAAACACGCTCATGCTCCACTTAGCCTTTCTCAAGCCATCGATACCTAGATTTTTGAACCAACCCCATTTGATCGCCAATCTATAGAGCCCAATGGAGCCATGCAACTCCACTGCAAAGAGTAAGAAAATATAGAGTAACCAGAAATGTTGACTCACAAAGCGATAAGAGGAAGCGTGTGGCCCAATGCTATGGGGAGCGGTGAGCATAACAAATAGGTGCACACTGGCTAAAAAAAACATCGCAAAACCCGTGCCTACCTGCACAAACCATAGGGTGGTGTCGCCATGTTTCATCAAATGTTTATGGGTTTTGAAAATTTTGTATTGACGATAGTTGATGGGGAACTTCCTTAGTGCCAAAAAAGCGTGCACGACCAAGATCACAATTACCCCGGCAGCCACCGCACTCACAATGGCAGGCTCGCCCGCCTTGATAAACAAGCTCCCCTCGAAAAACTTGGTTACTGCATACATAGCACGATCGCTGATCAAAATGCTACTCACAAAGAACATGTGCGCAATCATGAACAGCGCCAAAATCAAGCCTGTTGCACTCTGCCAAAAGTCCAATTTAGCATAGGCCCCACTCTTCTTGCGCTCGGTGCTAACCCCGTAGTAGCCCTCTATGATCTCCTCTTGCTGCATACCGCTCCCTTATTCAAAATTTTCCTAAAATGATAGCGAAATTATCATACTTTTTGGGTTATCTTTGCCATCTTTTGCTAAGATTGCCATCTTTTGCTAAGATCATTTGAGTTTACTTGTGGAGTCAGTCGTGAAATATGTTTTAGCCAATCTTAAGTCTTACACTTTAGATCTGAGAATTTATTTAGAAACTTTGGAAAATCTACTCAAGCCCACAACCGCCCCCTATGTGGGCATTTTTCCTCCCCTGATTGAGTTGGGCGCACTCCAGTCTGCCTACGCGCACTTTAGCTTGGGCGCGCAAAACGCTTACCCAGCACTTGAGGGAGCGTTTAGCGGAGAAATCACCTTACAAGCCCTGCAGCAGAGGCAAATTAAGAGCGTGTTGATCGGGCATAGTGAGCGGCGCTTGCTCTTAAATGAGAGCGATGTGTTCTGTGTAAAGAAGTTCGAGTTTTTTGCCCAACATGGGTTTCAGATCGTCTTTTGTATCGGTGAGAGTTTGCCACAAAGAGAAGAGGGGGAAGACGCGCTTCTTCAACATCTCTTAGGACAATTACAAGGTATTGATTTAGAATATCCTAAGCTCATTATCGCTTACGAACCCATTTGGGCAATTGGTACGGGAGTGAGTGCAACGAGCAGTGCGATCGCGCATACTTTAGAAAATTTGCGCCAAAAACTCAAACCCAACCCCCTCATTATCTATGGCGGGAGTGTGCAATTAGATAATGTAGAAGAGATTTTGAATTTAGATGTAGTGGATGGGGTTTTGGTTGGTAAAGCGAGCTTAGACCCCCATGCCTTGGCCAAAATGGTTGCTATTTCTGCCACAAAGGAGTTTGTATGACACTCAGTGCGTTGCTAGAACACTACCAACTAGACATCGCTTTGCCCCCCAATTTTCGAGATTTTGAGGTAGCAGGGATTGCTCCTTTGGAGAATGCCACCCCCAACCACCTAAGCTATGTAGACCAAAAATCCTACCTGAAAAAAGTTAAAGACACACAGGCGGGCGCGATTTTTATCCGTGCTGAGCATGCGAGCAAAATTCCCTCCACTTCTTGTCCCCTTATCACCTCTAATCCTCATTTGGCCTTTGCGCGGGTTTCAGACGCGTTTAAAGCAAATATCTTCGCGCGTCCTATTAACCCCCACCCTCCCAAACTGGGTGAGGGTGTGGTTTTGATGCCCGGGGTGGTCTTGGGTGAGGGGGTGGAAGTGGGTGAGGGGAGTGTACTCATGGCTAATGTAGTGGTGGGCGATGGGGTCAAGATCGGTGCGCAGTGCAAGATTTACCCCAATGTTACTATTTATCAAAACACCTTAATTGGCAACCATGTGTACATTCACGCCAATAGTGTGATTGGCAGTGATGGTTTTGGTTACGCCCACACAGAGCAAGGGGAGCATGTTAAGATCGAGCATACCGGTATCGTGCAAATTGATGACCATGTCGAAATCGGAGCAAACACGACCATTGATCGTGCAGTTTTTGGGATTACTCACATTAAAGAGGGCGTAAAGATTGATAATTTGGTGCAAGTTGGACATAATTGCGTGCTAGGGGAACATTCCATCATTGTGGCACAAGTGGGGCTTTCTGGCTCTACGACTATGGGGCGCAATGTGGTCTTGGGTGGACAAGTAGGCACGGGGGGACACATGCACATTGGGGAATTTACTCAAATTGGAGGCAAGGGGGCAGTGGGCAAGGATTTACCCCCGCACACCAATTACGCCGGAGCGATCCCAGCGATGGAAATCCATGAATGGCATCATTTTTTGGCAACCCTGCGCCGTTTTGCCAAAAAACAAAAACCTAGTCTAATTGCTAAGGGGTTGTCCAAAGTATGGAAACGCTAGGACGCGCGCGCAAACGATCTATCATCGCTGCGACGAGTGGAAATTTGGTCGAGTGGTTTGATTTTTACATCTACGCTTTCAGCGCCACTTACTTTGCGCATGAATTTAGCACTTCTAGCAATCCCATTGTGCAGCAAATCAGTGTCTTTGGAGTCTTTGCAGCGGGGTTTTTAGCGCGCCCCTTAGGATCGTGGATTTTTGGGGCTTTAGCTGATAAAATCGGGCGTAAGCACTCGATGGTTATTTCTGTCATCGTGATGGCTTTGGGTTCTTTTATGATTGCTAGCCTTCCTAGCAAAGAGCTTGTGGGAGATTTTGCGATTTTCTTTCTCTTGGTGGCTAGACTTATTCAAGGCCTAAGTGTAGGAGGAGAATATGGAATTGTGGCGACTTATCTAGCCGAATTATCTGCAAAGGGGAGGCGCGGGTTTTATGGCTCTTTCCAGTATGTTACCCTGATTGGGGGGCAGTTTTTAGCGGTGGCAAGCATTGCGGTGTTGCTGGCTATCTTTGGTGTGGCGCAGATGAGTGCCTTTGCTTGGCGTTTTCTCTTTGTTTTAGGAGGCTTGCTGGCTCTGGGCTCGCTTGTGGCGCGCAGATTTATGGAAGAAAGTTCCAGCAATTTGGAAGAACACGAGCGACGCGGCACACTCAGAGCACTTGGTCCCCATTGGCGTTCCTGTGTGTTGGTGGCGGGTATCACGGCGGGAGGTTCGCTAGGCTTTTACACGATCACCACTTACGCCAAAACTTTTTTAGAAAATGCAGGTATGCCCAAGGTGGGAGTGAATGATCTCTTTTTGGTCGCTCTAGTGGTTCTGATGTGTATGCAGCCCCTCTTTGGATATGTGGGCGATAGAATCACTTTTAGACGCTCTATCGTTCTTTATGCTCTCTTGGCCCTTATAGGGATTTACCCTCTGTTCCAGGGCATGGCACATTATGCGAGCCACCCCAGTGTGGCTTTTGGCTTGGTGTTGTGCTTGTTTGCTATTTTAAGTTTTTATACTTCCGTTTCAGGGATTGTCAAAGCCCAACTCTTCCCCCAACATGTGCGCGCACTGGGTACGGGATTTAGCTTTGCGATTGCTAACGCTGTTTTTGGGGGCACGGCTCCCTACATAGCCCTACAATTCAAAAGTGCCCATATGGAAAATGGTTTTTTTGTCTATGTAGCCGTAGTAATGGGGATTGCACTCATTTGTGCGCTGTGTTTGCCCAAACAAAATGTCTTAGATTAAGAGTGCTCTAATGTGATGGCATGCGTGTTGGGTGCGTGTGTGTACTTGTGCGTTTAGACGCGTGCGTGTTTTTGTAGCCTCATAAAGGAGGAGTCATGTCTTTAAATCTACGCTGGAAAATCATACTTATTGTCCTTGGGTCTTTGTGCACATTAGGACTGGCAACGGCTTTTTTAAGCAACTATATGGAACGAGCAAGCTTTAAAAAGACTTTGGGGGCCTTTAATTCCAATGCGCTGGTAAAGCGTGAATCGGGCATTAAATACAATGTTTTTATTGCCACTTCTGGTTTGGCAGAGTATTTTAAACACAATTCTAGGGAAGTGGCCCTACACATGAGTGCTACCTACTTTAACAAGATCAACGCAGCTAAAGGACGGCTTTACATTGTTGCGCTGGAAAAAGATGGCACTCTTATTACTGATAGCATGCACCCAGAGTTAATAGGCAAAAAGGTGTTGGACTTCAAGGGCGTACGGGGAGATTATTATTTCAAAGAATTTACAGAACGCGCCTTGCGCGATCCTAAAGGTGGATTTTACCGCTGTCATCTTAAACGCCCCGCCCCTGAAATCAAGACAGAGGATTGTGTGAGCTATGCCTACCACGACCCAATAAGCGATTTGATCGTAGTGGCCGTGAGCTATGTGAGTGCTATCTACAAGACAATGGAAAAGGCAGAAGAGCAAGCCTATATTTTAGCCGATCATAATTTTCGCAATCTCTTATACTCTACTCTAGCGATCACACTGGGAATTATTCTCATTGCCTTTGTCCTCAATCATTTTTGGATTGTCAAACGCCTAGAAACATTAGTGGGAGTGGTGCGCAATTTTGCTAGCAGTCAAAAGGACCTCACCGCACGCATCCACATCAAAGGACGCGCTCAAGATGAAATTAGCTTGACTGCTAACCACATCAACAGCTTTTTAGAGCATGTTTGTGCGTTTAATAATGAGATCAAACACTGCAGTAACCAAAGTCGAGAATCTGCTTTATACCTGGAAAATGCCATGTTACACACTACAGAGGCAATCCAACAAACCGCCCGAGTCATTACCCAAGTCAGGGATGAGGGTGTTCAACTTTCCTCTAATTTAGCAGAGATGAATGGCGATGTTGAAGGCGTGGCAGGCGAATTAGGTAAGGCTTTGAACCTACTTGAGCAGAGCAAGGCGAGTGTAACCACGCTGTGTAATGCTATCGTGGAGGATGTTGCCAATGAGAGAGCTCTGATTACCCAAATTGAAGCCCTGAGCCAGAACACCAATAGTGCTAAAGATATTTTGGAAAGCATCGATAAGATCGCCAAGCAGACCAATTTATTAGCGCTGAATGCTGCCATTGAAGCTGCTAGAGCAGGTGAGCATGGGAGGGGTTTTGCCGTCGTGGCTGATGAGGTGAGCAATCTAGCGGCGCGTACACAACACGCTCTCACAGAAGTGAACACGACCCTCTCTAGCATCATACAAAATGTCGATGATGTGAGTCAAAAAATGAACCAACAGGCTACACGCATTGAAAAAGCCAATGTGTTGAGCAACTCGGTCCAAGAAACTTCCACACAAACAACAGAGTATCTGGAGCAACTCATTGAGCGCATTAAAGGGGTGAATATCCGCTTTGTTCATTTGGTCCAGGATACTCAGACTATTATTAACGAAGTGATTTCTGTGCAATCCTCGGCCAGTAAAACCTTGGAGAATGCAGAAAGCATGCAGGCCATCATGCAAGAGTCTAAAGAGCTAGCCCAGCAGATCGCGCATAAAACCAGTGACTACAAGACCATGTGAACCCCGCTATTCACGACAATCTTCCTCAAAATACATCTGTGTGAACTGCCCCTCCCTAAAGGAAGGAGCTTCCTAACTAAAGCGTCTTAACTGGCACTAACTCGAAAGGCTTTGCTGTTTATAGTCCGCAAGGCTAGTCCCTAACCCAGAAGACTTACAGACCCACTGATATGGGCGGAGATTAGTTGCCAACCTGTCATCGTGCTAGTTTTTAGTGGCTAGAATGAGCGCATCCAACTCTGCCACATCAGGTTTTCACTAACCTCACTTACCTATTGCAAGGTTAGCCTTTCTTTTCTTAGAGTGCACTTACATCTTAAGCCCTAAAGGGCGGAGTTTTACGCGCGGTGTGGATAAGGTTTTCCTGTCTCAGAGAGAGGATTGCTAATTCTAGCACAGCTAAAATGACCAGGTGCTTACATCCTAAGACCTGAAGAATGAAGTTTTTCACACAAAAGATAAATTATAAAGTTTATCTTTTGATCCAATCAAGTTTTCATTGAGTATGTTGTTGCAGGGCAAGTACTTTTGCAGGGTCTGCAGGCATTCCTGCTTTAAGAGCTTGGCTACCAAAGTTACCCGAAAAGCACAGGCACTCGAAAACAAGTATCGCCCAGAGTGAACCATTTTACTCAAAGGGAGGAGTCTCCTAGTTATAGAATGTCAATAGCCCTTGCATGCTAGGACGCATTCCGCACCAAACTGACAAACAAAGTCATCAAAAAAAAACAAAGTGAAGTGAGGTTTTCTTGAGAAATGGGAGTGGTGTCAAAGGGGGGACTTGAACCCCCGACCTCCGGCTTATGAGACCAGCGCTCTAAACCAGCTGAGCTACCTTGACGCAGACAAACGCCCATTATAAAGGCATTTTGCTTAAAAATAGTTGATTAGAGCATCACATCAAGGGCTTGGTAAGCCTGATCATAAGCATTTTTATAACGATCCACGAAATTTCGATCTAAGCCCAACGCCTTTTTAAATTGACTTTCTTGAATGGCTTGCAAGCCGTCAAGTTTGCGTTCGATCGCTTTAGCATCTTCTTGAATTTGCCCACCATAAAAACTCGTCAAACTATAAAGCGACTGGGCTGCCAAGCGTTTTTCATTCTCATTCATGCCTGCTGTAGCACGCAAAAACGCGCTATATTCATTGTCGCTCATCAGCTCCAACACTAAAAAACCATAGGTCTCGCGCTTCAAGCCATTGGGCTCGCGCTCCACTTTAGAAACCTCAGCGACTACCTGGGGCTGTTTCTCTTCCTTGACAGGCACGGGGGCCTCGCCGCGTTCCAAATGCGACGCATTCAACAAAGCGTATAGATTAGGTTGGTTGCGTATATCTTTAACTTCCATAGGTCCATCCTATCTCAGAGATACACTAGATAAAGCAAAAATCAGTCCAGTTTGATTTTAAAGCCCTCCAATGGCTATAATAAAAAATGCACATATTAGAATCGCCCTTTTTTCCTCTTGATGTACCCACGCGCTTCTTCGCTTCCACCCACGCGCCCATAGACTTTTACTTTAAAAAATGTAGCCGAGATTTTAGCGTGCTAGAAGAACCCCTTTACTCCTTTAGCGGTTCTGGTGAGCATGCCATACTTAAAGTGCGTAAAAAAGATAAAAGCACTTGGGAGATGCTTTCTATGCTTTCCCGGGTGAGCGGGTGCAAAATCGCAGACTTTGGCTATGCTGGGCTCAAAGATAAGCAAGCTATCAGCACGCAGTACATTTCCATGCCAAAAACTTACGCGCCTGCCCTAGAAAAATACGCCTCTACTTTGCTAGAACACGGCATTAAAATTTTAGAGATCACCGCCCATAGCCACAAAATCCGTTTAGGCCATCTCAAGGGTAACCACTTCCTTATGCGTCTTAAAAAGCTCAAACCCTTGGATGCGCAGAAAATAGAGCAGGTGTTGAGTTTTTTACAAACTTACGGCTTCCCCAACTACTTTGGGGCGCAACGCTTTGGCAAGAGTGGGGATAATTTCAAGCACCATGCCCCGCGCTCTAAAAAACTCAATGCCTTTTTTCTCTCCAGTTATCAAAGCCACCTTTTTAACCACTGGTTGAGCGCACGCATGCGCTTAAACACACTGATGCGCCACTTCAGCCCCCAAGAAATACATTCTGAGTTTGCTTTTTTAGACCTAAACGCCATCAAAATCCTACGAGATCAAGAACATTATTTTAAGCTCCTGGAGGGGGATATGCTCTGCCATTACCCCTTTGGAAAATACTTTGTCCATGACGATCTCTGTAATGGTGCGCGCCTGATCGCCCAAGAAGTCGCCCCTACGGGTCTGCTCACCGGGCAAAAGGCCGTGCATGCTCAAAAAGTGGCGTGGTCTTTAGAATACCCCTATGCCCACTTTCTTAAAGCAGTAGGGGATCGCCGTTATGCTCTCGTATTTCCTAGTGAGGTGCGTTTTACCTACCTTCCCCAAGAAGCCCAAGGCAAATTAGAGTTTTTTCTGCCCAAAGGGGCGTATGCCACGATCTTTTTAGAAGAAATTGCCGGGCGGGTTTTATTTTCTCCAAAGGAACGTACATGAACTTTAAAAATATAAGCACCCAAATTAGGTATCCTCTTTGCATTGTATAAAGCAGGATTTATGGGCTACATTGTGCACATGCATAGGTGAAGACCCCCAAAGAGAGGGGCTTAAAGACACCCCTAAGAGAGTCAAAGCCCTTTGGGGTCACCTCATGCAAGGTTACAGTTGCGATCCCGAGCAAATTTTACAGAGTGCTTTTAGTATCGAGCGTTGCGATGGGATTGTTTTGCTCAAGGACATTGAGTTCTATAGCATGTGCGAACACCATCTGCTGCCCTTTTTTGGGCATGTGAGTGTGGGCTATATCCCTAAAGATAGGGTCGTGGGGCTAGATGCGATCGCTAAATTAGTGGAGGCATTCTCAAGGCGTTTACAGATTCAAGAACGCTTGAGTGAAGAGATTGCAAGCACCTTCGAGCGGATTTTACAGCCTAAGGGCGTGGGGGTATTTTGCGTGGCTAAACACCTATGCATGGCCATGCGCGGGGTGCAAAAACAAGAAGCGGTGGTGAAAACCAGCGCGCTTAAAGGGCTCTTTAAGAGTGATGCGCGCACCCGCGCGGAGTTTATGCAATTACTACAATCCTAACTTCTAGCCTGTTTGGAGAGACATAGCACCAAGCCCAAGGCTAGGGCATTGGCAATGATGGAGCTTCCTCCATAACTCAAGAAGGGTACGGCAATTCCCTTGATGGGAATGATCCCACTCACTCCAAAGGCGTTGATAATGAAGGAAAAGCCCATGAGTAAGGCCACGCCCAAACAAAAGAGCATGTGTTTGGGATTGTCTAAGCGGTTGGTGATCTTAAACATCCCATGCAAGAGGGCTAACATCAATCCTACGCATACAAAGATCGCTACAAAGCCTAGCTCTTCAGCCAACCCGGCTAGGATCATGTCCGTATGCACCTCGCTTAAAAAACCCAGTTTGACCACCCCTTCGCCCAAACCTTGCCCCAATAACCCCCCATGCTTGATAGCGTTGGTGGCGTGGTAGATTTGATAGGGTTCGGGCAAATTGTCAATGCGTAGGCTGTTGGCAAGCTTGGAGGGCAAGAGAGAGAGGATCGAGCTTTGTAGATTAGACCACCAGAGTTTCATGCGCAAAATGCGGTGTGCGCTGGTGAAAATGGCCACGAGTCCGACAAGGAGCGCGAGAGTGAAAAAAATCTTAAAGAGTTTAAAGCTCCCCCCGGAGAAAATGAGCAAAAAGCCTAAGACAATGGCTAGTAAGATCACCTGCCCCAAATCGTTTTGCAACACCCCGATAAAAAAGGCAGCTAGCAAAAATAGGACGAAGTAAGGAATGAGAATCATCAACTCTTCTTTAACACTGGCCTTTTCTTGATTAAAGAAAGTGCGCGATAAACTCCAGGAGAGGAAAAATACAAAACCCACTTTAAAAAATTCTGTGGGTGCGAGCGAAAAGAAAGGGAGACGAATCCAGCGCTTGGCCCCTCCCGCACTAGAGGACATACTCTCAGGCAAGAAATTCATCAGCACAATGAGTAAAAACGAGCCAAAGAAAAGTATGAAGCCCAGTTTGACGAACCATTTATCCGGATTGAGCCATGAAATCCCCCACATGAGCACAATCCCCACCCCCACGGCCACCGCTTGGCGGATAAAAAAATGGAATTCTTGGTAACGGTATAGCAAAGTGGTGTAGGTGGAGAGAGAGTAACTCATCACCACGCTCAAGCCCATCAGCAGGCTCGCGTAGAGGAATAAACGGCGGTAGACCATCCAAGACCTTTGGAAAATATGTTTGGAAACTATGCTATAATTATACAAAATTTTGTAGGCTTGACTTTTAGGGTTATGGAATACTCCTTGCTTTTGAGCCTCTAAGAAAGGGTTCTTATGGATTTGTCTAAAGCCTATCCTCTAGTGTATAAGGCGATGGATTATCGCTCCTTGCGGCAGGATTTGATTGCGAGCAATATCGCCAATGTGGATACGCCTTTTTACCGCCCTAAGGATTTAGATTTTGAGACGATGTTAGCCCATAAAAAGGCCGAAGTGTTCGATCACCAAAAAGATAAGCACCTAAAGCTTGCCGAGACCAATCCGCGGCACTTAGAGCCTAAGGAGGTTGAGGACAATAGGGCGACCATCTTTTTTAGAGATGGGCACTTGGCTAAGAATGATGGCAATAGCGTGGATATTGATATTGAAACCTCAGAGATGGGCAAGAATTCTACCATGTACTTAGCCCTCACCACCGCGCTTAAGAAGCATAAGAGTATCGTCAATTACGCTATTGACGCAGCGAAGAATATTTAGATTAGAAGAGAGGACAGCCCATGTTTTTATCTAGTTTTGACATCAGCGGTTATGGATTATCCGCCCAAAGAGTGCGCGCCAATCTCATCTCTTCTAACATTGCCAACGCCAACACCACCCGCACCGATGAGGGCGGGCCTTACCGCCGCCAAGAGGCGATCTTCAAGTCCTTTGACTTCAACAAGGTGTTGAATGAGAAGCTCGCAGAGAATAATAATCTCATGGAGTATGAAGACCCCTTAGATGAGAGCAATGATATTGAAAAGCCCAATCCGCCTGTTATGGGGGTTTACATTGAAAAGATTGTGCGCGATGACAAGGCCCCGTTGCTCAAGTACGACCCCACCCATCCGGATGCGGACGCGAATGGTTATGTGTCCTACCCCAATGTGAACCCGGTCGTGGAGATGGCGGATTTGATCGAAGCCACGCGTGCCTATCAAGCCAATGTAGCGGCGTTCCAGAGCACTAAAAATATGGCAACCAATGCCATTGGCATGCTGCAAGCTTAATTTATAAAGAAAGGAGATTCTCTTTTGCGCATTTAAACATTCGCCAGAAGAGACGATATAGGTGAACACGATGCAAGGAGTCAATATGAAGACTTTATACACCGATATAGGGTTGAGCAAGACAAGCACTCCTTTAGATTCAAAAGCGCATGAGAATCTAATGGAAAAGGGGGAGTTCTCTGCGATGCTCAAGCATTCTATTGATGAACTCAACAACACCCAAAAGGAGTCCGATAGGGCGCTCGCAGACATGGCCACGGGGCAGGTCAAAGACCTGCATCAAGCAGCCATCGCTATTGGCAAGGCTGAAACCAGCATGAAGCTCATGCTAGAAGTGCGTAACAAGGCGATCAGTGCCTACAAAGAACTCTTAAGGACACAGATCTAATCTGCCTATGTGGCTTGTGCTTATGGGGTTTTTGAGTGAGCACTGAGCCTAATTCGAGTTTCCCCCACCCGAACCCTAGAAATCCAGAGCTAGACCCTAGACGCACAGAAAGGCTCCTGCTCATTTTTCTCGTGGTGGGAGGGTGTTTGTTGCTCTTTGTAGTGGTGATGTTTTTTAAGGCCATTCTGCCTAGAAAGATGCCTGCCTTTGTGGTTACTAAGACCAATATCGCCATGCGTGGCACCATTTATAGCCAGGATGGCTTTAGTCTAGCCAGCAGCCAAAAGCTCTTTAAGGTGAGTTTTAATCCCCTCTCCATCGATCCGGATAAACGGGATTTCTTTATCGATCTACTCTCCATCTATACCAGCATTCCTCGTGATCTCATCGCCCAAAAGGTCGCCCAAACTTCCTATGTTACCCTCTCTTATAGCATCAATGCCAACACAGCGGCTAGCTTGCGCCAGCTCAACGCTAAATTGCTCGCCTATAATGTTTTTGTAGAGTACGAAGATGCCAATAAAAAAATCATGCCCAAGGTAGGTTTGAGTATTGAAGTGAGTGGAATGGCCAGAAACTACCTCTACAAAGACAATTTTGAGCCTTTGGTGGGCTATGTCAAAAAAATCGACACTTCCAAGATCACCATGGTGCAGGGGGTTAAGGGGTTAGAGAAATTTGGGAATAAAAGACTTGCTGCTAAACACGACGGGCAAGACACTGGCAAACGCGATATTGGCTTTAATCTGATTGAAGATAAGAGTTTTGAGAGTATTGCTAGAGTCGATGGTTTTGATATCACTCTGAGTATTCCTCTAAAAATCCAGCGTGATTTAGAACGCCTCTTAGATAGAGCTAAGACCCACTATAAATCCCAGCAGATCATCGCAGGCGTATTCTCTCCCAGAAATGGAGAAATTTTGACCTTAGCCACTACAAAACGCTTTGATCCCAATAGTATTCAAAAGAGCGATTACCCTGCTTTGAATGTGGATGCGGTCGAGCTCTCTTTTGAACCCGGAAGCACAATTAAACCCATTGTTTACAGCCTTTTAGTAGATAAAAAGCGCATCGATACAACCCAGCCTATCGATTTAAGCCATGGCACTTACAAACTGGGCAAATATACCATCAAAGACGATCTCATTCCTCCCAAAAACGCCACGATTGAAGATGTGTTAGTGCGCTCCAGTAATATAGGCATGATCAAGCTCTCCAAACGACTCAGTGCCCAAGAGATGTATGAAGGGCTCAAAAGTTTTGGGGTGAGCGAGCCTACAGGAATCGATTTACCCTATGAAAAAACGGGATTGCTCCCCAGCGTGCGTTTACTGAATGGAGAGGTCTACAAGGGCAGTGTGTCCTATGGCTATGGCCTGCGCACTACCTTTATGCAGCTCCTGCGTGCTTATGGAGTTTTTGCCAATGATGGTTTTCTAGTTACCCCCCATTTAGCCCAACGCTTCAATGCCTCTAATGGAGATGTATATATTCCTGATTTCCCTCCTAAAAAACAGGTGATTAGCAAGGAAAGCGCGCGTAAGATGCAAGAGCTCTTAATCAAGGTCGTAACCCATGGCACAGGCAAGAGCGCGCAGGTAAGTGGGCTCACCATTGGGGGCAAGACGGGCACAGCGCGCACAGCCAATAAGGGTAAATACACCGATGTTTATAATAGTTCTTTCTTTGGCTTTGCTAAGGACAAGCAAAACACTTATGGTATTGGCGTAGTGGTCTTTGGTTCTTTGGGCAGTGAAGAATATTATGGTAGCCAAACAGCCGCGCCCATTTTTAAGCAGATCGTGCAGATGCTCATCAAAAACCAGTACCTCACTCCCACCTCAACACCCACTCCACCCCCAAAAGTTCCTACGCGTCCACCCCTATCTCCCAAGCATTAAGAGAAATTCTAACAAGCCCATGTTAGACTAGGGACACACCCCAAAGGATGGATATGATCACACAGGATCAGGTTTTAGATTCTTTAAAAACCGTCATTTACCCCAATTTCGAGCGTGACATTGTCAGCTTTGGCTTTGTCAAAAATATTACCTTGCATGAGAATCGCTTGGGTCTACTATTAGAAATCCCCTCTAGCTCCCCAGAAGTCAAAGCGACTTTAGACAGGGAGGTGCGCACTAAAATGCAAGAGATCGGCATTAACGCGTTGCAACTAGACATCAAAACCCCCCCAAAAAGAGAACCCCAGCAAGCTACCAGCAATAAAAATCTTGCTCCCAATATCAAACATGTGGTGATGGTGAGCTCGGGCAAGGGCGGGGTAGGCAAGAGCACGACCAGTGTCAATTTAGCCATCAGCCTAGCTCAGCGTCAGCAAAAGGTTGGTTTGCTAGATGCCGATGTCTATGGCCCTAATATCCCTAGGATGCTGGGGCTAGTGGGCGTAGACCCGATGAGCGATCCCAGTGGGAAAAAGCTCATTCCCTTGGAAGCCTATAATGTCAAGACCATGAGTATGGGGCTACTCTATGAAGAAGGGCAGAGCTTGATTTGGCGGGGCCCCATGCTCATGCGTGCCATCGAGCAGATGCTCACCGATATTTTATGGGGACAGCTCGATATTCTCATCGTGGATATGCCCCCCGGAACAGGAGATGCTCAACTCACTTTAGCTCAAGCCGTGCCTATTAGTGCGGGTATTAGTGTTACCACTCCCCAACTGGTGAGCCTAGATGACGCGGCGCGCAGTTTGGACATGTTTGCCAAATTACACATTCCTGTTGCGGGTGTGATTGAAAACATGAGTGGGTTTGTCTGCCCGCATTGCCAACATACCAGCGATATTTTCGGCAAAGATAATCTAGGAGCATTATTAGAGGCGTATCAAACCCAGATGCTTGCACGCATCCCTTTAGAAATGCGTGTGAGAGAGGGAGGGGATAAGGGCACGCCCATTAGCGTGCTTGATTCCAAATCTCCAGTCAGCCTTGCTTACCAACAAGCCGCTGAAAACTTGTTGGAGTTCTTAGCCAAAGTGGCGCGTGAAGAACTTGCCACGAATAAAGAAATCCAACCCACTACCCGCTAAACTCGTGCTAGGCAGTCTCAAGCGTGCCGTCCACCTCTATGATCCGGGCTATTTCAGCCTGATCTACGCGCTTAAGGCTACTTTCACCACCTTTGTGTGTGCGGCGTTGGGGGCGTTTTTCTTCACCCCATTTGTGACCATTTGGGCAGGATTTCAGGCCATTTTTATCTACTATCTGAGTGTGCTCATCAGTGATAAGGATCACGAGATTCACTACCTGCTGGGGTTTGTGTTACTCAGTTGTTTTAATATCCTGCTTTTCTATCCCATTGCACATTTTGGGGTATGGCTCTGTGTACCCATGTTTGGGGTTACTTTTTTAGTAGGCATGTCTATGGCCTATAGCCCGGATTTGCATAAAGTCTGCAATACCGCTCTGTCTAATGGCATTGTAACTTGTTTGTTCGTAGACGCACACGCGCCCATTGATCTCACACAAAGTGTAAGCATGGTAAGCTTATTGGGGATAGTGAGCATTGTGCTGCAGTATTTCATTTTCGTTTCCAAGTATAGTACTTTTACCAAAAAGCGTTTTGGTGTTCTGCTTTCCAACATGGAATTGATGTTAAAATACGCCAATCATCCCCATGATTATGCTCTCATTAAAACTCAAGTGCTTCAGCAAATCCAAAATACAAAGATGATTTTGAGCTCTAAATCCAGCAAGATCAAAGACCCCCACACCATCCAAAACTTGCAACGAAGCCTCTTTCAACTCCACGCCTTAGAGGAAATGTATCATTCTATTCACTCCATTTATGGCCAGTTTAACACGCAAACTTTAGAGCCTGTGCGCCAAGAACTCCTATTGAATTTCAAGATTTTAGCCGGCATGTTTGCTCAAAAAAATATCCCCCTGCGCACGGATGCCCTGCAACATCTAAATCCCCATGTCGACAAGCTTGTGTATCACTCCTTAGAAATTATCTATAATAAAATGCATACCTTCCTTATAGGTGGGGAAATGCCTCTTAATCCACAAAACACACCCCTTCCTTCTCCTAAACATATCTGGCATGCCCTACACTTTAAAAACCCCATTTTTCAATATGCCTTTAAATACGCCACAGCCATGGGCATTGCCGTCTTTATCGCGCGCTACTTTGGGTTTAACCATGGCATGTGGATTGCAATGGCTACCTTAATGGTGTCGCGTTCTTCTTTAGGAAGCATCAAAGAAACTCAGATAGAGTTTATCAAGGGTACAGGGATTGGTCTTATCCCAGGACTGCTTGTAGTTTGGCTTTTTGGAGAATCGTGGGTTTTTGATGCCTTTCTGGTACTTGCGATTTTTCTGTTCATATACCTGAAAGTTTATTCCTACACCACCTGGGCGGCTGCGCTCATGTTCGCTTTTGTGCTCTGTTTCTCGCTCTTTAAGCAACAATTTGCGGATTTGATTACAGCACGCCTGATTGATATTGCCATTGGGATTAGTATTGTCTATGCTGTTTTTCTTTTCCTATGGCCCAAGTATGATAAAGATACCTTTGTCCAGCATATCCAAAGCACTTTAACCACCTTAAAGAACCTCTTAAATTTTACACTCAAGCCCGATCACTCACACATGTTGGCCATGCAGAAAGTTTTCTTAGAACAACTCAATGATTTCAGACTCTGCTTAAAGAATGCCCGCAGCGAAACAGCCGACCCTAAGACAATTGAAGCCCTTTTTAGGGCACTCAAATGCCTAGATGTATTGGATACCTCCAGTTATCGCCTCTACGAGTTTTGCTACTCCACCCCCCTCTCTGAGGAAACACAACTGTTCGTGCACAACAATACCCGTCTCATCCTCAACCGCTACACACAAATGCTCAACTATGTGCACAACAAACCTCACTTCTTCAAGCCACAGGAAGCAGGGCGATTGCTAGGCATTAGTAAAGATCTGGATACCCTTTTTAGCACTCTCTTTAGCGCACAGAATAAACTGTTTACCGAAATTACCCATGTGTTCAAATACTAGATCGAGGATTACTAAATCCTATCTTCTTTTAACACTAGAATGACATGGGTAATCTTTCTTCAATCAACCTCAAGTTTACTAAGCTCAGTATCCAAGAGAATCATAACGACAGATCCATTGCCCCTGGCTATGTACTCAAGGTGGGGGACTAGGCATAGAGTGTAATAGGAGTGCTAAAGAGGCCAAAGCTCTAAGAGATAATCTAGTAGAGCAAGCCAAGCTACATTATGAGCAGCACTTCAATCAGTCTTTTAAAGCCAAGAGCTATCTATGGAGTGCCGTGGTTAATCTCAAGGACACGAGCACCATGCAAGACCTAGAAAGATTAGCTCAACACTTCAAAGACAAGTATGGGTTTCCGCTGTAAATGCCTTAAATTCAGAAGTGCTCGAAACAGAAACAGAGAGATCAGCTTCTCATAGAGACTTATAGGGTATAGCAAGAACTCTCAGAGTTTATGAGTTCTGTGATTGAGTTTCTGCAAGAGTGTATCCTGGTATCAGGGCCTCATCATGGGTTAGAAAAAATTCTACTGCTTTGAGCGGTGCGTGTTGTAAATCTCTGGATGAGTGCTTTTAAAACGCCGGTGAAACCAAAACCAACTTTCTGGGTGCTCTCTAATGATTTGCTCACTCAAAGTGGCCTGTGCCTGGGTGGCCTCCAAAATGTCCGCTTGTGCATCGGAGGTATTTCGCGCTCTGATGGGAGGATAATAAGTGGCGGTATAGTGGCTGTAGTCTTGGTTAAAGTCTACAACGACGGGTAAAATTCCAATCTTGTAGCGACGCGATAAGATAGAGGCAATGGTGGTGTGCGTTGCCTCCTTGTCAAAAAAGCGCACCACCACACCCTCTCTAAGGGAGATGTTTTGATCGACTAAAATCCCTACAAGACCCCTACCTCGGTTGTAGACCTTGAGCAACTCTTTGAAAGCGCCAATTTTGTTAATAAAGCGCACCCCAAAGGCCTCGCGCCTCTTAATAAGCAAAGCGTTAACCGCATCAAATTTAGTGAGTTTGCCCAGAGAACCCCTCTCTTGATCCGCGTGAAACCGCGCTAAAGAAGTCCCAATGGCCTCCCAGTAACCAAAGTGCAAGCCCATAATGACCGCCTGTCCGTCTTGTTTAAGCAAATCAACGATTCTGTACTGATCAACGATGTCAAAGCGCGCATCGTAGTCTTCTTTAGATAAAAATACCGATCGTATGCTCTCTAGCACAATGAAGGCCAGATTGTTATACCCGCGCTTGATAATAGCTTCTTTTCGAGCTAAACTCATCTCAGGGAACACAAAATCCAGATTAGCTCTTGCGTCCCAATAACGCCTTCGATCCAGTTTAGCCATCACAAACCCCAGTCCCCGCACACAACCTGCAAAGGCTCGGTGAGGAAGTTTGGCCAAAATCCAGCCCAGTGCATTTACACTCCATTCTAAAACATGTGTGCAAAAAATTTTCCATTCTCTGCGCATACTCATTTTACCTCTCCTAAGACCCTCATAACGGCTTGAGCAACCTGTTGGGGAGGAAGATTCTGAATGGAAAAATCCTTTTTGGAATAATTGGCCTGTGTATTGCTTGCCAAGGCAATGTGGCCACGACCCTCTAGGCTAAAGCGCGCCTTGGGGGTGTTGCCATAAAGAGTAACTGAGGGCACTTGAAGAGCCCAAGCTAAATGCACAATGCCTGTATCTCCTCCCACCACGACATCTACAAGAGAAACCAAAGTTTTTACCTCTTCTAGGTTTAAGGGAGGAAGCAAGATCGTGGAAACTTGAGATTCAATCTCCTTGTGGAGCATTTGTGCGCGTTCGAAGTGGGCGTGCCACAAGAGTACAATTTCAACTCCCTCATTTTGGAGCAAAAGTCCCACTTGGGCAAAATGTTGCCATGGGTAGACTTTATTGGGAGTGGACGCCTCGAGTACAAATAGAATTGTGGGGCGCGTACGCGTTAACAACTTCTCTAGCTGAGGAGAGGGAGGGAGATGGAACGCGGAGCGGCGCGCCTCCAAAACGCAATTCCATGCACATGGCTTTAGCATGCCAAATCCACACTCAAGCACAGCTTGATTGCGCTTGAGAATATGTGCGCTATAGGGAATATTGACTTTGTGGCTGTAAAAGAAACTCGCCAAACGCTCCCTGATCGAAGAAAAATCAAAGCCTACAAAAGCTTTTTTAGGCAAATACGCCCCAAATAGAGCAGATTTAAGCAAACCCTGCATATCAATGAGCACATCAAAATGTTCCATATGGTGCTTGAGTTTGCGGTAGAAGCGCCAAATTTTAAGGGGATTTTTAGTGCGCAAGACCTGCTTATAAGGGACAATATACAAGTGATCAATGTGGGGCGCGTTTTGTAAAATAGGGGCAAAGAGAGTGTCTACAAACCAGTGAATACGCGCTTGCGGGTAGTTTTGCTTGAGAAAGGGTAAAAAAACCGCACTCAAGACAATATCGCCCAGCGCGGAAAACCGAATAATGGCGACATTCATAAAAAGTCAATATCCAAAGAAGCAGGTTTGTTTAGCTTAGCGATCACTTCCTGGCATAGATAAAGCTCCTGAGAGCTCTTAATGGTGAGAGTTTTACCCCTGAGGGT
Organism: Helicobacter salomonis; assembly: GCF_900197775.1. Taxonomy (NCBI): domain Bacteria; kingdom Pseudomonadati; phylum Campylobacterota; class Epsilonproteobacteria; order Campylobacterales; family Helicobacteraceae; genus Helicobacter; species Helicobacter salomonis. Next base: position 51,989 of record NZ_FZMA01000002.1, on the reverse strand, counting down.
ATAGACGATATCCTTGGGTACGCGTGTAGTGCAAAGGGCTTCAGCCAGTCCTAAAATGAAACTCAGCCATTGCAAAGTCAAAATGGGAGGCATGATTGCACTGATATGGGCGATATTGCTATCCTTGGGGATTTTCTTTTGGCTAAATTGCACGAGCAGGCAAATAATGGCGCGATCTTGGTGAGAAAACCCATAACTCAGAGCATTGAGCGCCAAATAGGCAGCATGCTTATGCGTGCCATAGAAATTAAGAACCTTGCCAATACTGGAGAGTTGTCCTGCAATTTTGAGGTGGTAGAGATATTCCGAAGCGATGCGATGCAAGGGTTGCAGCGTTTCAAAAAGTTTGACACACACCCGCTTGACCTCTTGACTGTGTTGGGCATGGGGTAAAAAGCGATCGAGTAAAGAGAGCATGGAAGGGCTGATTCCCTTGGGAAAGCTGCACCTATGGTGCCTGAGCATATCGCTTAAAAACACTCCTTCGCGCACTCCAACCCCGCTTGCCACGATCTTCTCGGGGCGCAAATGGCGTAAAAACGCCCAAAAAATTAGCGCTCCACTGCGGATACTATCCTGCCTATCTGCTCCTACTCCTAGCACTTCTAAACGCGCCTCTGAGCTGTTTGCTATTTCATAAATGAAATCCAAATGCTCAGACACGCCCATCTCATAGCCATGCACTACTTCGATGGGGTAGTTATTGCGTTTAATGGCAAGCTTAGCGATGGCACGGATTGTCCCACCCACACCAAAAACCTGAATGCTTTGGTAATGCGGGGGGATTTTTTCAAGTTCTTTTCCAATGAAGTCCAGAGTGCGCTCTAAGGAGGCATTCTTATCTAAAAAAAGCTCCTTAAGGCGAATTGTCCCTATATTCAAGGAAAGCAAGTCGACGATCTTGCCCTCCTTGATGAGAGCGCATTCTGTACTCCCTCCGCCAATATCGATCGTGATTCCCTCCCTGTGGTGCAGTAGATTTGCGCAAGCCACACCGCCATAAAAGGCTTCCTTCTTACCATCAATAACCCTGATACGCAACCCGCATTCTTTGCGAACGAGGGCAATAAATTCTTGGGCATTGGGCGCATCGCGCACAGCACTCGTGGCTATACAGAAAAGTTTTTTGCTCTTGTATTTTTGCGCAATCTCTTTAAACTCCATGAGGGCTTTGAGGGCGCGTTTGATGGGCACTTTCTGCAAGACACCCCCATGCTCATAACTCCCCTGAGAAATACGCACTTTAGATTTGAGCTCATAGAGCAAATAAAATCCAAACTGACTGGTTTTCTTGAAGATGGCCATGCGCATAGAGTTCGAGCCGATATCGATGATCGTGGTGACTTTTGCCATTCCAAGGTTTAGTTTTTGTGGCTTTGAAGCACTTGGTATTTGTCTTGAAGTTCCTCTGGGCTTTCTGCATTATTAGGATCGAGCACAATAGCATCTACTGGGCACACACTCACGCAACTAGGCTCGTCGCTATACCCCACACACTCCGTGCACAGATCAGGATCGATGCTGTAAATTGGATCGTTCTCATCAATGGCTTCAGTGGGACATTCTTCACGACATGCATCACAGGCAATGCATTCCTGACTAACTAGAAGAGACATGCTTGACCTTTTCCATAAGATAATGTGGGCACTCATCATAGCAAAGCAAACCTAAGACAGCACTAAAAAAGGACTTGACAAACACCTAAAATTTTATGTATAATGGCTTCTTTATTCCAGATTAGCTCAGCGGTAGAGTAGGCGGCTGTTAACCGCTTGGTCGTAGGTTCGAATCCTACATCTGGAGCCATCGTCTTCTCTTCACTTCTTAAATTAGCTTGCATTCGTGTTTCGCGTGGTCTTGTGGACATTATTGGGTTTACCATTCACAACGCAGGTTTTTGGTCGATCTTACGGGGCGGATAGGGTAAAGCTAGAAATGGAACGCTTTTAGCTTTCTGGCCCATGTCCTAAATTTTAGTAAGGAGTTTTTCATGGCCTTTGGAATCAAAGCGAAAAGTTTGGTGCTTTCAGCATTAGTGGCAATGGGTGCAACTCAAGTTGCCCAAGCAGAAGAGAAAAATGGCTTTTTCCTAGGACTTGGGTACCAACAAGGTAAAGCTGGGGGGGGAGAATATACGAAAGCTCTTTCGAGTGGGTTTCCCATCTATGGTTTAGATGTGAGAGTGGGGGGTGTTGGCTTTGTCAATAAATGGTTTGGCGGGCAGGCTTATGGCTTCTTTGACTGGAACAACAGCAACCAAGTTGGATCAACTAGCAATGACAAATGGAATATCTACAACTATGGTGCGGCTGCGGATGCGATTGTCAATATCATCCCGACCGAGCCCTTTGCCCTTGGTCTAGTGGGAGGCATTCAGCTAGCAGGTGACACCTGGAATTACAATGGTTTTTCTCACACCGGCTTTCAATTCCTCTTCAATGTGGGCGGTCGCATGCGCATTATGGAGCACTCGTCCATCCAAGCCGGAATTAAGTTCCCCATGATTCCTCAGAAACTCACCGCAGAGATGAGCGATATCAGACGCTATGTATGGTATGTTGACTATGTCTTCACTTTCTAGGTAGGCGATCTTTGAGCGCCCTTAAGGGTGCTCAAAGCCATCTTAGTATTTTGGACTTGATCAGGGTCTTTAACAGAGGTGCTTAAGACAATTGATCCTGTAGCCCTATAGCTTCATGTCTTTGAGGGTCTCTTTGAATCCTCTATTTTTGGGCTTAAAGCAGTCCTGAAATGTGAGGGATAGAGTAGAGGCGCGCCGGTTTCCCCCGCCCTCGATGAGGGCGGACTCTCCCCTTGTAGGTTGCCCCGTCATACTAAAGCTATTCGCTTCTGCCCCCAGCGGGTACATTCCACCCGCCCCTAAACTGCGCCCTATAGTGCTCATTGTATTTGAGCAATCACATCCTTTTGGGTTTGTAAACGCGCTCTAAGGTCCGGGGGAATTTATGTTCTTTGTCTTTGGATTTGGGGCGGATTTTGCCAAAAGCAACTTTCTCCTCTTTTTTCAAAATATCTAGGTGCAACTTGATCGCATCTTTCTGATAATAATCGTTGTATAAAATAATCAGATTGTTCATGGTTATTTTTTCCTCCTAAATTTAAGTATTATAAAATCGTACGCGAAGGGGTCTTTGACTCCAGTACATTCCAGTTACTTTTAATTCCTCACCACCATTATAGGTGGCACAACATGATAAAGTGTTGAAAATTTGTAAACATTTTACTGCTTGGAATTGAAAAACCATGGGTGATTATCAGGCACTCAATTTAAAATTAGTGACACATTCCTTGGCGGAATAGGCGATTGTGTTAACACATCGTTAATGTAGATAATATTATAATCGTGCATATCCGAATTTAAATTATACGAGGAGATGTCTGATGATCAAAAAGCTTTTTTTGGTTGGTTTGTTGGCAGCACAAGTATTTGCTCTGACGCCCAAGGATACCATTGTCATTGGGATTGAGAACGAAACGACGCGTATCAATCCGCTTTTCGACGAAGATCATGATAGTGCCCTAGATTTTGTCTTTAGTGGCTTGACACGCTTTTCAGCAGATATGAAAGTTGAACCTGATTTAGCTAAAAGTTGGGAGGTGAGTGACGATGGGCTTGTTTGGACCTTTCACCTGAGGAAGGACGCGCTTTGGCATGACGGGCAGAAGTTCAGTGCTGAGGATGTGAAATTCACCATTGAGCAAGCTCTCAATGAAAAGCTCAATGCTCCAGCGCGGGCTAGTTTTGAAGAGGTAGAAAAAGTGGAAGTGCTCGATCCTCTCACCCTCAAAATTACCCTCAAAACCCCCTTCCCACCGCTCTTGGATGCACTCAGTATTGGTATGTTGCCCAAACATCTTTTGGAGGGCAAGGATTTAAACACCGATGCTTTCAACCAACACCCCATTGGGACAGGACCCTTTAAATTTGTCAAGTGGCAAAAGGGAAGCTATATCAGCTTTGCAGCTAATGAGAAATTCTATCGCGGCAAGCCCAAGGCGGAGAAAATGATTTTAAAAATCGTGCCTGATTACAATGTGCGCACCTATGAAATTAAGAATAACTCTTTAGACGTAGCTTTAGTAGAAGCCAATTTAGTAAAGAGTTTAGAACGCGATAAGCGCATCAAAATCATGGATATGAGCAGTGCAGATTACCGGGCTTTGATGTTTAACTTCCACAACGATCTCTTGAAATCTCAAGCAGTTAGACAGGCGATCAACTACGCGATCAATCGCTCCTTGATTGCCAATAAAATTTTGCATGGCTATGGCTTTGCAGCCAACAATCCTATTCAGGTGAGTTGGGCCAATGATAAGAATGCTAAGGGTTATCCCTATGATCCCAAAAAAGCCAAGGAAATTTTGGCCAAAGATGGTTGGAAACTCAAGGGAAAAGTTCTCTATAAAAATGGCAAGCCTTTAGAGTTTGATATTTACGCCTTCAATAACGATCCTCTCCGAGTGACTCTAGCCAATGTTCTACAGAGTGAACTAGCTAAAATTGGAATCAAGGCGCATGCCATTGCCAAGAATAGTGGGGCTTTTGAAATAGACAAGGTAGATAGCTTTGTCATTGGTTGGGGTAGCCCACTCGATCCTGATGTGCAGACTTATCGGGTGTTTAGCTCTAAAATGGATGCGAGCACCAATGAGAATGGCTGGAATTACAATCATTATAGTAACAAAGATGTGGATGAAGCCTTATTGAAAGCCCGCACTACGGATAAGATTGAGCAGCGCAAATTTTGGTATGCCAAATTCATCAACGCTTTACACAAGGATCCTCCCTTTGCGTTCTTGGTGTATCTACGCTACCCCCTAGCCTACAATGTTAAGGTTCATGGTATTAAGCCCACTATTCTAGGCCACCATGGGGCACGCTTCACGCACAATGTTGAGGAATGGAGCAAGGAATGAGCTATAAGAGTTCTCTTGTGCGCAAATTATTGCTGGCTGCTTTGCTAGCTACCCATGTTTTCGCCGCCACACCCAAGGATACGATTGTGATTGGGGTGGAGAATGAAACCAAGCGCATCAATCCCCTATTTGATGGCGACCACGATCCTGCACTTTATTTTGTCTTTAGCGGATTGACCCGATTTGCCCCAGATATGAAAGTCGAACCGGATTTAGCTAAGAGCTGGGAAGTGAGCGAAGATGGGCTCAATTGGACTTTTCATTTGAGAGATGATGTGCTTTGGCATGATGGGCAGAAATTCAGCGCGGCAGATGTGGAATTCACCATCAGCCAAGTGCTCAATGACAAGATCAACACCCCTGCTCGGGCGAATTTTGAAGAGATCAAGGAAGTAAAGGTGGTGGACCCTCAAACCATTCAGATCGCGCTCAAAACCCCCTTTCCCTCGCTCTTAGATGTGCTCAGTCTTGGCATCTTACCCAAGCACCTATTGCAAGGTAAAGATGTGAGCACCGACCCCTTTAACCAACACCCTATTGGGACTGGACCTTTTCAACTTGTCCAGTGGCAAAAGGGTAGTCATATCAGCTTTGTAGCCAACCCTCATTTCTACCGGGGCAAGCCAAAGTCCCCTAAGATAATCCTAAAAATCGTCCCCGATCACAGCGTGCGCACCTACGAGATTAAAAACGGGTCGCTGGATGTGGCGTTAATCGAGCCTAATTTGGTGAAAAAGCTCAAGGATGATAAAAATATCAAGATTATGGATTTTAAAAGTGCAGATTATCGGGCTTTAATGTTCAACTTTCATAACCCCATTCTAAAGTCTTTGGCGGTGCGTCAAGCGATCGAATATGCCATCAACCGCAAGCTCATTGCCACTAAGGTGCTGCATGGTTATGGCTCTGTGGCAAACAACCCGATTCAAGTGAGTTGGGCAAATGACCCCCATGCTAAAACCTATCCCTACAATCCCAAAAAAGCCAAAGAAATCCTAGAAAAAGATGGCTGGAAGTTGCACAACAAGGTGTTTGTTAAGGATGGTAAACCCTTGGAATTTGACATTTACGCCCGTAGCCATAATCCAATCCGAGTAGCACTCGCCAATATCTTGCAAAGTGAGCTAAGCAAGGTAGGGATCAAAGCCCATGCTATTGCTAAGAATAATGGGGCATTTGAGATCAGCAAAGTAGATGCTTTTATCATCGGCTGGGGAAGTCCCCTTGATCCAGACATGCAAACCTATCGAGTGTTTAGCTCTAAAATGGACTCAAGCACCAATAAAGCGGGGTGGAATTACAGCCACTATAGCGATCCTAAAGTTGATGAGGCTTTGCTCAAGGCGAGAACGGCGACCAGTTTGGAAGAAAGAAAGACATGGTATGCCAAGTTTATCAATGCCTTGCACGATAACCCGCCCTTTGCATTTCTTGTCTATTTAAACTATCCACTAGCCTATAACACTAAAATCCATGGAATCAAGTCTACTATCTTAGGGCACCATGGGGCGCGTTTCACCCATAATGTCGAAGAATGGAGTAAGGATTAGTGCTTCTCTTTGCCACTAAACGAGTGGCGGGGGCCCTCTTGCTTCTTGTGATCTTTAGCTTTGTCATTTTTGTGCTCCTAGATATTTCCAGTGGGAGTGTTGTTTCTAGTATCTACGGAGATAGTATCCAGGCAGCCAATCCCATGGTTCAAGAGAGGGTTATGGCTAACTTAGGCTTGAATCGTCCCCTCATGGTGCGTTATGTAGAGTGGTTATGGCATGGCTTGCATGGAAACTGGGGTGAGAGTTTTGCCAGTGGAGAGAGGGTATTGGATATCATCAAGGAACGCTTACCCTATACTCTCATTTTAGGCCTCACGAGCTTTGTCCTAAGCTTTCTCTTGGCTCTCATTTTGGGTAGTTTGAGCGCTCTCTTCAAGGATTCTCTATGGGATAAAGTGGTTATGATCATAACCTTGGGTTTCTTTAGCATTCCCTCCTTTTGGCTCAGTCTGATTTTTATCATGTTCTTCAGTGTGCTTTTAGGGTTTTTCCCCAGCTCTGGAGTCTATGATTTAGGCCATGAGAAGACTTTGGGAGATTTAGCCCACCACATGGCACTTCCCATAGCGGTACTCACCCTCTCTCACCTGGCAATCTACACCCGCCTTGTGCGCAGTGTCGTATTAGAAACCCTCCAGGAGCCCTTTGTAACCAGCTATCGTTCTTGGGGTGTGGATGAGAAAACAATCCAGCTTAAATTAGTATTGCGTTATAGCCTATTGCCCATTGTGAGTTATTTTGGGGCCAATGTGGCAGGGATTTTGGGTGGGACTTATATTGTCGAGAGCGTGTTTTCCATCGGGGGGCTAGGTAGCACCACCATTAGTGCGCTGCTTGGCAAAGACTATCCTCTAGCACTTGCCATTATCTTGTTGAGCACGATCGTTGTTGTCGTGTTTAACCTCATCGTGGAAATTTTAGCAAAGGTTTTAAATCCCAAATGGAAGACTTAAAAAAAATCGGGTTGGGTGGCATTATTTTTTTGATCCTGCTTGTTTTATTGCCCTTATGTGCTCCTTTTGATCCCACTCAAGTGGACTTAACCCAACTCAAACTCCCCCCCGACTCCGCGCATTTTTTAGGCACAGACTTCTTGGGGCGTGATGAATTATCCAGACTTTTATTTGCACTCAGAAACTCTGTCTTGATCGGACTTTTAAGTGGGATATTTGCCGTGCTGATTGCCCTGGGTTTTGCCTTCATCACCCTTAACGCCCCCAAGTTGATCCGATCTTCTTTACTGCGTTTTTTAGACGGCTTTTTATCCTTACCGAATTTATTGCTCATTTTGCTCTTCAGTGCATTCAGTCATCGAGGGTTTAATATCATCGCTTTGAGCTTACTCCTAGCCATTTTTTCCTGGGGGAGCATGGCCAAAGTCATTTACGACACTTTCTTAGATATTAGCACCCATGAATTTGTTGCCAATGAGAAGGCGTTAGGCGCTGGGCGTTTTGCGATCATGTTTGGCGAAATTTTGCCCGTAGCGCAACACAGCGTGTTTGTACTTTTTGTCAATATTTGCGCGCATGCCATCAGTACGGAAGCCTTGTTGAGTTTTTTTGGTCTGGGGTTGGCTGTGGGAGAGGCCAGTTTGGGCAATATGCTCAATGAAGCCTCACAGGCGATCTTTACTGGGGCGTGGTGGCTTGTTTTGGTTCCGGGCTTGGCTGTTTTTAGCATTGTCTTTGCCCTCATGTTTCTGGGTGAAAAGGTGCAAGAGCGTGGTTAGGGTAACTGATTTAAGCGTCTACACCCCTAAAAGTCAGATTTTACATGGGGTGAGTTTTAGCACTTCTGCTCATTTGGCTATTTTAGGTAGCAGTGGTAGTGGGAAAAGCACGCTATGTAAAGCGATCTGTGGCATTTTACCTCCCAATCTCAAGGTCGTTTATACTGAGCTGTCTACACAGGGCCGCGCGGGCTATGTGTTTCAAGATTGCATTAGCTGTTTTTTTCCCTATCTGAAAATCCAAGATACCTTTAAAATGGTCTTAAAAGCCCAGCTAGAGAAAACTCTACCCATCTTCGAACAGCTCAATATCCCCTCTAAGGTGTGGAATCTCTACCCCTATGAATTGAGCCGTGGCATGGCTAGTCGGGTGCAAATCGCGCTCAACTTAGCCCTAGAAGCAAAAATCCTCTTATTGGACGAGGTAACAAGCTCCCTAGACGTAGCCAATACCAATAGCGTGATCGAATTGCTCTTGCAACTCCAGACTCAAAGAATAGTCATCACCCATGATGAAGAGGTGGCTTTTAGACTTTGCGATAGTGTTTTAGTCCTAGAGAATGGGCATATGACTTACTTTGGAGACAAAGAGGGGTATTTCTCGTGAGCTTAGAAGTCGCTCATTTGCATAAATCCTATGGAGAACATTGCATTCTGCAAGATATTAACTTCTGCCTGCAAAGTGGGGAAAGCATAGCTCTCATGGGAACAAGCGGGAGTGGAAAAAGCACACTGGCCAAATGCATCGCTAGACTAGAGAGTTTTCAACAGGGACGAATTTTATACAACACAGAGGACATTTTAAGTATCAAAGAATCCCACTTCAGAAAAACCATCCAATATGTCTTTCAAGACCAGCTTACTGCTCTTAACCCAGCTAAGCGGGTCAGAAGTCTTTTAAGCAGTGTATGCAGGCGTTTTAAAAGTCACAGCGAATTAGAATCGATTTTGCAGAGTGCACGGATCAAACCCGCCCTCTTGGATAAGTTGCCCAGAGAATTAAGCGGAGGCGAGAGGCAGAGATTGGGGATTGCTAGAGCTATGTTGGTCAAGCCTCAAATTTTACTCTTAGATGAGATCACAAGTGCGCTGGATAAACGCTTGAAACATGAAATCATGGAAACCCTGATGGAGTATCAGGAAAATTTTCAAGTGAGCATGATCTGCATCACCCATGATAAAACCATCGCCCAGACCTATTTCTCCCGCCACTTACTGCTTGAAGCAGGCAGGTTAGTTCAAGATGAGAGACACTAATTGCAGGGATTGTTTTCATGCTGAATTGGCACCCATTTACAATCTAACAAAATCGAGTAGCTTTAGTTAGAATACGCTAAACTGCTCTAATGAAAAACACCCTTCCTTTTGCAACCTTTATGCAGACCTTAAAAAAGACTAACCGCGCGTTGGATTTTTTTGTGGATTGGGATAAATGCTTGTTTCGGCGCGATCAGGTGCGCCTTTGCCTCCACCATCTCAACTTTCTATTAGGAGTCAAGGCGCAAGATTTGCCACAAAAAGTCGCCTTTTTATTCCAAGAATATCCTAAGGCGTTTCAGGTTTTACCCCTCTTGCTGGCCGTTAGAAACGCTCAAGAGATCGTTTTAACCCCCGCACAACAAGAAGTCTCTTTAGATAGTTACACCCAAAACCCAGAGGGTATTTGCGCTTTTCTCGCAGAAAGCGGATTATTAGCTATTTTAGCTCAGGGGCATATTAATGATCTCAATGACTTTGTGCTAGGGGTCGAGGTGGGATTGGACAGCAATGCGCGCAAAAATCGTAGCGGAACATTAATGGAGTCGCATTTAAGACAGGTTTTTAGTCAGGCAGGTTTGATTTTTAAAGAACAGGTGAGTGTTACAAGGTATCCCAACTTGCATGCCAAATTTGGCGCGGATATTAAGAAATTTGATTTTGTCATCACTGGCACGCACGCGACCTATTTTATTGAGTGTAATTTTTATAGTAGCGGAGGGAGCAAGCTTAATGAAGTGGCACGGGCTTATACGGAACTTGCCCTACATTTTGAAACTGAAATAAACCAATATTTTATTTGGATCACCGATGGACAAGGCTGGCTTGAGGCAAAAAACAAGCTCCAAGAGGCTTATAAAAGCGTCCGTCTCTATAATTTAAGCCAATTAGATTCCCTCATTAGCGAGATCACCCATGCCTAATTCTATCAGCCCTACTTTTGTGAGTGAGGATAGCAAATTCACGCTTTATCATCATGATTGTAGGGAGGTTTTGGCGCGCATGGAGGGGTGTTTTGATTTGATCTTTGCCGATCCGCCTTATTTTCTCTCCAATGATGGCTTGAGTATCCAGAGCGGTAAGATTGTGAGCGTGAATAAGGGCGCATGGGATCGCGCAGGAGGGATTGATGAGATCCACGCCTTTAATATGGAGTGGATCGCCCTAGCCCAGCGTGCGCTCAAGCCCACAGGCACGATCTGTATCAGTGCCACCCAGCATAATCTCTTTTCTCTGGGGCTAGCTTTGCAAACTCTGGGTTTTAAACTTTTAAATACGATCACTTGGCACAAGAGTAACCCTCCGCCCAATTTTTCATGCCGCACACTTGTGCACGCTAGCGAGCAAATCTTATGGGCGCGCAAAAGCCCCAAGCACGCCCATATTTTCAACTACGCACACATGAAAGAGTGTAATGAGGGGAAGCAGATGCGTGATGTCTGGACTCTTCCTGCGATTGCCCCTTGGGAAAAGAGTTTTGGCAAACACCCCACTCAAAAGCCCTTAGGCTTGTTATTGCGTTTGATTTTGATGGCTAGCCATCAAGATAGCTTGATCTGCGATCCCTTTAGTGGGTCGAGCACCACCGGGATTGCTGCCAACTTGCTGGGGCGATCCTTTATAGGCATTGAGCAGGAAAAAGAGTTTATTAATCTCTCCATCGCGCGTAAGCAGGATTTAGACGTGCGTTTTAGCGAATTTACCAAACGCGCTCAAAAAATGGGAGTGATGGCTTGATGACAAAAATAAAAATTCCCTGTGTGATCTTAACTGGTGGCAGAAGCGCGCGCATGCGTGTGAAAGGGCAACAATGTGATAAGGCGTTGTTGCCCTTTGGCAATTACCCTAGTCTCCTAGCCTACCAGCACGCCAAAATGAGCGCGCTTTTTGAGCGGGTCTATATCAGTTGCAAAGAATCCTATAACTTACAAGCGCATGCGTCCTATATTTTGGACTGCCGATCCGATTTTAGCCCCCTACTAGGCATCGTGCGCTCTTTGTATGCCCTCCAACAGACGATCTTTGTAATCCCTATAGACATGCCTCTAGTGTCTGCCCAGAGTATTTTAACACTCTGTAACCATGCCCAAGAGGCGGGGGTGGTGTATGCTAAGAGTTCCGAGTGTTTTTACTTGCTAGGGTGCTGGCAGATGAGCATGGCAGATGCGCTAGAGGACACTTTGGATTGTAATGGTGCGGTAAGCTCCCTTTTAAAGGAGGGCTTGGCTATAGAGGTGCAGGAGGGTCCTGAGTTTAGCAATTGCAATACCTACAGGGCATACCAACACGCGTTGAAAATTTTAAATGGCTGAAGAAGAAAAGACCGAACTCCCCTCGGCTAAGAAGATTGAGAAAGCGCGCGAAGAGGGTAATGTCGCTAAAAGCTTAGAGGTGGTGGGGTTTTTGGGGCTGGTGGCAGGCTTTGGGGGGGTGATGGCTTTTTTTAGCATGTGGTTAGACCATTTTGAAAGCATTTTTAGGCAGAGTCTGCGCTGGATCGCCCTAGATTTCACGCCTCATAATCTTCATCTGCTCTCTTTACAATTACTTAAAGATGTGGCTTGGGTACTCTTGCCTTTTTTATTTCTCATGTTTGTGGTGGCGTTTTTGGCTAATGTGGTGCAATTTGGCTTGCTTTTCAGCCCAAAAGCGATCGTGCCCAAATTTTCTAAGATCAACCCCATCAATGGGCTTAAAAATCTCTTCTCTCTTAAAAAGCTCTTGGATGGATTGCTCATCACGGCGAAGGTGTGTATCGCCTTTGTCTTGGGCTTTGTAGTGGTGAGTATGTTTATCGGGGAGTTAGCCAAAATCGCGCGTGTTGAGATTAGAGATCAGGCGTTGTGGTTTGAACACAAGGCGTTAATTCTTATTGCAAGCTTGCTATTTCTCTTTTTGGTAGCCTCTTTATTAGATTTTCTGCTAAAACGCCGTCAATACATTAATTCGCTTAAAATGACTAAGCAAGAAGTTAAGGACGAATACAAACAACAAGAGGGTAACCCTGAAATCAAAGCCAAGATTAAACAACTCATGCTCAAAAACTCCATGAGCAAGATGATGGCGGCTATCCCTAGTGCGAATGTGGTTGTAACTAACCCTACCCATTACGCCGTTGCGCTCCGCTTTGAAGAAAAGGATGTCGCCCCTGTGGTGGTGGCTAAGGGGATCGAACACTTAGCGATTCGCATTAAAGCGATCGCTAGAGAACACGAGATTGAGATCATAGAAAACCCCAAGCTAGCGCGCGAGCTGTATAAAGAAGTGGATGTGGATGAGGTGATCCCTAAAATGCTCTTTGAGGCTGTGGCGATCGTCTTTGCCCAAGTGGCGCATATCGAGCAGATGAAAAACAAGCGTTAAAGGCCGCGCTGTTCCAGCCAAGCTAACAAAATCTGTAAGATCTCTTCTTTTTCGGGTTCTTCAAAGATTTTATGCCGTCCTTGCTCTAAGAGTTGTAAGGATACCTGTTTAAACCCTTGCGCGCGCAGGGCATTATAAGCCTTGATCACCCCCACTCCAAAACCCCCACACACATCTTCTAAACCACTCATGAGCAAGATAGGCAGGTTTTTATCCCCATAAGCGTACGCGCTAAAGACCAAATGCGCTCCCTCCAGCAGGCAGGCAAAGCTATTCATACTAAAGGTAAAACGGCTTGCTTTGTCTGCGTGGTAGCGTTTAAGGGCTTTGGGGTCTTTGCACAGCCACGCGCCCCTAAATCCAAAGGCGCGCACGCGCGGATGCAAGCTAAAAAGCACGCTCAAATTCCATCGAGGCGAGCAATGCAGAGTGCTTAGCCCTCTAGCAAGGCGCGCGCACCATTTTAAGCCCCTAAAGGGGCTGGGTGTGCCCGTGAGAATGAGCGCGTCTAGGGAGGTGTAACCATGTTGGATTAAACGGCGCGCTAGTAGTGAGCCCATGCTATGTCCTAATACGACCAACTTATGCCCCTTGCAAATCCCGCGCACCACGCGGATAAACTTGGCTAAGTCCAACACGGCATGCTCAAAACCATTTTCTCCCATCTCTCCCCAAGCAATCTCAGAGCTATCCTTTAACACGCTTTGTCCATGCCCTCTGTGATCGAGCACAAAGACATCATAACCGCATGCACACATACGCGAAGCTAGCCATGTGTAGTGTTTGCGGTGTTCTACCATGCCCGTAGCAATCACCACCCCCACGCCTTTAGGGCGATCGGGCACATAGTGATCGAAATATAAATCTAAATAACTGGGGTGATCTGAGCTAAAACGCGTGCTAACCATGGCTTTAAGAAAACCTGAGTTGGTGGTAACGCTCGGGGATGAGGTGATCTTGTGTGCGCAAAGGGGCGGGGTAAAGACCATGTTTAAAGCCTAGATCAAAAAGGGCATTGAGTCCTTGAATCTGTGCCTCATTGAAGCGACTCGCATTCGCATAGAGTTTTAAATAGGTAGCTAGATTTTGCTTTTGCACGCGCACCAAGCCCCGTTCTAAAAGCATGGAAGAGAGCAGCTCCGAGTGGGCTAGGGCTAAGTCGATGGCTTGGGTTAATTTCTTTTCTAGGATGATAGCTTGTAATAAAGGGATCGAACGCCTTAAAACCATACCGCCTAAAGGCAGGGGCAATTCTGAGTTAGAGAGATCACACCACACCTCCCAAATCTCTTTTTCTACCACTAGATCGGGGTGAAAATCTAAAATACTCTCATGGATGAGCACCCCCGCATCTACCTCCCCACTCAATACCGCCCCTTCAATTTCTAAGAAGTTCTTATACACCACGCGCGCATGGGGGTAGTAAAGCCTAAAGAGTAGAGCATTAGTAGTGTAACGCCCACTTAGAGCGACTTTAAAATTCTTTTTAAGCTTTGTAGAGGCTTTGCGGATGAGCTTGGGTCCATACCCTTCTCCAAAGCTAGCCGCACAGCGTAGCAGGGCGTATTGATCAGCAATGAGGGGGTAGAGCGCAAAAGAGATCGCGCTGATATCATGCACGCCTTGCAGGGCTTGGGTGTTGAGGGTTTCAATGTCTAAGGCATAGTGGCTGAAAGCTTTTGGCAAATCCACCCAGCCAAAGGCGATGGCATAGAACATAAAAATATCATCCGCATCCGGGCTATGGGCGATGCTTAACACGCAACTCCTAGTTTTTCTTGACTGAATCTCGTTTAACCAAGACTTATCTATTGCACTCGAGTAGTTAACTCTTCGAAAATGCTAACAAATACAATAAAAACTCTTAACTTTTGGCTACGGAGGTATTGGTATTTTCATTTGTATTGTGTGTTATAATGCCCGCCGTAGATTTGAAATGGGGGATATTCGCAAAGGGGGGTTATGCCATTACCATTGATTGCTGTGGGTTTGGGATGTCTGTTGGTGGGAGGGTTGGTTGTCTTGGGGGCTAGGGAATTTCTTAGCTATATCCAAAAGCAGAGGGTAGCCAAAGAAAAACAACTACAACAGAAGCTCTCTGCCCAAATTAGAGGAATGCACCGCACAAAAGATTATGTGGAGGTAGATGTCGGTTTAAGGAGTAAAAGAGGGCGCGTGGTGCATACCCTACAATGCAAGGTCGATAAGAAAGACGCCAAACAACTCCATCTAGGACAAGTGCTATGAAGCAGGAAGTGGTGGTGCTTGAAAATGCGTTATTGCAGGATGTAGATGGCGCGCTGTTAGAAAAATTTTGTGAGGAGGTGCGCGGGGTCTTAGCTCGAGAGGATTACGATTTTAGCGGGGTGCACGAACTGGCCTTATTTGTCGTATTGGATCACACAGGGACTAACCGCGTTGAAGTGAAAACATCTTACACTCCCACACACAAGGAGGAAGTGGGTATCTCTTTGCTACTCTCACGCTTAAGACACCCCATCCAGCGTGCTATGCTCGAGGATAGGTTTTTGGGCATCAACGCGCGTTTTTACTTAGGGCTCAACTACACGCAGACCCTGCGTGCTTGGTTAAAAACCAAGTCAGGTGAACGCCAAGAAGCCTTGAAACAGGAGCAAGAAAACGCTCCGAACTTAAATCTCAAATTAGAAGAACCCCGCTATCATATGGCACAGATTGAGCTGGGTAAAAAGACAAAAAACGCCCTGCTTGAGACCATCTTGCTAGTGCAAAAACAAGCCCTCATTTATGAGGAATGGGGATTTTATGAGGTCGATAGCGTAGTCAAAACGATCATCAATTTGCATGGCAAGCCAGGCACAGGCAAAACCATGAGTGCCCATATTATCGCTAAAGAATTGGGTAAGAAAATTATCCATAGCAATTACGCCGACATCGAATCGAAATTTGTCGGAGATGCGCCCAAGAATCTCGTAGCAGCCTTTGATTTAGCCCAACAGCATAGCGCGATTTTATTCTTCGATGAGGCCGATAGCTTCTTGGGCAAGCGCATTTCTAACATCACCCAAAGCGCGGATCAGGCGTTAAACTCGCTCAGAAGCGAACTTTTAAAGCTCTTGGAAGAACGCCCGGTCATTGTCATCTTTGCGACCAATTTGCTAGAAAATTACGATAAAGCTTTTCACAGCCGCATTTTGCGCTCGATTCACTTTGACTTGCCCAATAAAAAGCAACGCAAGGCGATTATTCTCAAACACATCCCTTCTAAACTTTACAGCCTAGGGATGCCCGAATTGAGCACAGAAGAACTGACACTTTTAAGCCGCCTTTCTAAAGGTTTTTCAGGACGTGAGATTAAAAATGCGATTTTGAATGGGCTCATCATGGGGGCTAAAGAGGAGAGCTTACCTTGTTTTAAACACTTCCAAAAAGCTTTTAAAGCGTCTAAAAAAGCCTTTATGCAAAACTACGCAGAGGGAAATCATCAACCTTTGAATCGACAGATCAAGAAGAACCTGAAGAAAGGGAATTTTAAAACCATCAGGAGGAAAAAAAATGGCCAATGAGGACAAATACGGCAAGAGAGAAAATAAAGTCGATGTGGATTGGTTGCTCAAACAAATCCAAGAGGACCCAGATTTAAGACAGCGGATCGAGAGCGTGCTGAACAAAAAGGCGCTTGAAATGGCGTGGAATCACGAAGAAGTGAAAAAACGCCAGTACACCTTTAAAGAGGCACTCGAGTGGATTCAGAAAAACTTTGATTCGCGCATCTATAGCGCGGCTAATATCATGCGCGAACAAATTGAAGAGCATCAAATTGTGCTTTCTTGCTGTTTTTTAGATAAAAACGGGAATCCCTTGGTGGGTTCTGAAAATCCCTTTTTAAGGGTGGAAACTTCCGAGCTCGATCAGGATTTGGTGGAGAATTTCGGGGATGAAAATTTAATCGTCGTGAAGTGAAGGATGGACAATGATCGAGGATATACACGCGCTTTTTGAAAAGTTATGGGACTTTATTACTCACATTATTACAAAGATTCTCAATTTCTTTAAGCATATTGTCGAGTGGTTTCAAGACCCCTACAGACTTCAGAAATTGGAAAATGATCGCCACCTTGTCGCGGTGGCAATCAAAGAGAACTTACGCACGGGGAGGTATCGGGTAATTGATTGTCTTTACAACAAACAAACCGGGGATGTTGTGGACCAACAGGCTAGAGGTGTGGAGAGCGAAGAACTCGATCGTGAGACCAAAAACCAGTTTGGCGGTAGGAATATGATTATCTTAAAATAAGGAAATCTATAGTGGAGAATGCAGACAACACGGTATGGATTGTCCTTGCCGCCCTCGTGATGCTTATAGGGCTAGGGGCGTTGTTATGGTTTAAGAAAAAATTTAGCACCGACCATCTCAAACCCATTGAACAAGAAGTGTTGAGCATGAAAGAGGTGCTCACCTTTTTTAAAGAGCCACAGGTTTCTGCCCTGCTCCAAGAAAATCAAGACCTAGTGTTGGTCGCTCTGCGCCAAAAGCACCATGACGGGCGAATCCGAATCGTGCTCACTCTCTATAACCACGAAAAAGAGAGCATTAGCAATTTTCCAGGAAGTCGCTTTTATCTTGTCAAGCGCATCGATGAGGACTTAAAGGCCACCTTTGGCGGTAAGGAAATGGTAATTTTAAAGTAATTACCGCTTCTGGGAGCTTCGTTGTTCTGATGCACTCTTTGGTGAAACCAATCTGATTTGCAATGACATCCTAGGGCCTACGGCGTGCAATTTCAGCGCAACTAGCAAATTAGATGGTTTTTGTGTCAGATGTAGATGGTGGAGTGTAGGGGGCTCGAACCCCTGACCTCAACGCTGCCAGCGTTGCGCTCTCCCAAACTGAGCTAACACCCCAAAAGCGCCCATTCTAGCATTTTTTATTTAAAATTTCAAGCCCCTTGCGTTTTATTGTATAATGGTAGACATGAAAAGCGTGGATTTGAATAGCGATATGGGCGAGGGTTTTGGGGTTTATC
The DNA here is from genome assembly GCF_900197775.1 of Helicobacter salomonis. Classification (NCBI taxonomy): domain Bacteria; kingdom Pseudomonadati; phylum Campylobacterota; class Epsilonproteobacteria; order Campylobacterales; family Helicobacteraceae; genus Helicobacter; species Helicobacter salomonis. The sequence goes on along the minus strand of NZ_FZMA01000002.1, from coordinate 34,140 downwards.
AAATGGGGGATGATGGGGCTATCCTCAGGTGTGTGAGCAGCGTCAATGTGGCATGTGGCTGGCATGCTGGAGATGCGCTCATCATGCATGATCGCGCCCGCGAAGCTAAGGTATTAGGAGTGGGCTTGGGGGCGCATGTGGGTTATCCAGATTTGCTGGGCTTTGGACGGCGCAAAATGGAGATCAGTCCTAAAGAAGCGCAATGCTACACCCTCTATCAAGTGGGTGCTCTTGCAGCTTTTGCTAAAAGTTTTGGATTTTCTCTCCAGCATGTCAAATTGCATGGAAGTTTTTACAACCAGGCCAACCACGATGCGCAATTAGCTAAAGCCGTTTTGGAAGGTATTCAAGCCTATAACCCTGACCTCATCATCCTCACTCTGAGTCAAAGTGTGATGGCTTTAGAAGGGCAAAGAATGGGTTTGCGCATCGCCCAAGAGGCCTTTATCGATCGCCGCTACCAAGCTAATGGGCAACTAGTCCCTAGAAGCCACCCCCAAGCCCTTATTAAAGAACCCAGACAAGCTGTTGATCAAGCTCTGAACATGCTCTTAGAGGGCAAGGTTTGCACCATAGAGGGAGAGGAAATAGCAATTGAAGTGGATTCACTCTGTGTGCATGGCGACACCCCCAAAGCCCTAGAATTTGCCAAGCAGGTGCGCGTGGCCCTAGAGACCCACGGGATTACGATCCAGCCTTTAAACACTCTGATAAGGTCTTCCCATTAAACCCCGATCTTTCTTGTGGGGTGTGGCATTTTTTAGCGCGACTTCCACCATTGGGCCGGGTTTTCTCACTCAGAGTGCACAATTCACCCAAGAATTAAAAAGCTCTTTTGCCTGCGTGATCGCCATCTCTGTTATCGCCTCCCTAGTTGCCCAACTCAATGTCTGGCGGGTTTTGAGTATTGCTAAACGAAGAGGGCAAGATGTTGCCAATACTCTTGTTCCGGGTCTAGGGCACTTCCTGACTTTTCTTATCACGCTAGGAGCGTTGGCGTTCAATATCGGCAATGTGGGGGGCGCGGCTTTGGGTCTGCAGGCTCTGATAGGGCTGGATATAAAAAGCGCGGGATTTTTGAGTGCTTTGCTGGCTATTTTAATTTTTATCTCCAAGCGCGCAGGACATTGGATGGATAGGTTGGCGCAGGTCCTAGGCGTGCTGATGATCCTTTTAATTGCCTTTGTTGCATTCTTTACACACCCTCCTCTCGTTCAAGTGTTCCAAGAAACTTTTATGCCTAGCCAATTTTCTATGCCCGCTACAATCACACTCATAGGTGGCAGTGTAGGGGGTTATATTGTCTTTGCTGGGGCGCATCGCTTAATTGATTTAGGCATTGTGGGGGAAAAAGAGCGCGCTCAAGTGGATCGTGCCGCTTACCTAAGCATGGGCGTGGCCACTTTGGTGCGTGTCTTGCTGTTTTTGGCTGTGCTGGGTGTGGTGGAAGCGGGACATTTATTGGATTCTAGTAATCCAGCAGGGAGTGCTTTTGGAGTGGCTTTAGGTGACTTGGGATATAAAATCTTTGGATTGGTTTTTTTAGCCGCCAGCCTAACTTCCATTGTGGGCGCGTCTTACACGAGTGTGTCTTTTTTGAAGAGTTTTGCATGGGTGCAACACCATGAACGAGCTTGTATCATCACTCTTATTGGACTTTCTACGCTGATCTTTATTACCATCGGTAAGCCTGTAGCGTTGTTGATCATGGCTGGAGCGCTCAATGGTCTAGTTTTGCCCATCACCCTAGCAGTGGTGTTGATCGCAGGCTATTCAAAAAACATCGTGGGCGTGTACCGACATTCTAAGGTCTTAGCCGCCCTAGGTTGGGTGGTAGTGGGTTTGAGCGCGTATTTGGGAGTGCTCTCTTTAAAACCCTTAATTGCTATGTTTGGCTAGGAGTGCATCGATGAAAGGTGTGAAGTATCGCATTTGTGGGGAAGGCGCGTTGTTATTAGAATTTGGCACGCAGATTGATCCCCAACTCAACGCCCAAGTGCGGTGTGTAGAGCGCGTTTTAGAACAAAGGGCTTTAAAGGGTGTCCTAGAGTTCGTGAGTGCTTATGCGAGCTTGCTCATCCTCTATAATCCGCTCATCCTAAGCCATGCGCAATTAGTGGATATTCTAGAGCAAATAGAATGGGACATCCCAAGTACCCTAGAAGAGCTCCACTATTTAGTGGAAATCCCCACATGCTACCACCCTAGTTTGGGGCTTGATTTAGAATTTGTTTCTGCACACACTGGGCTATCCCTAGAAGAGATTATCCAGCGTCACAGCGCGCCAGATTACCTGGTTTATATGCTAGGTTTTTTACCTGGTTTTGCTTATTTAGGCGGGCTAGACCCCAGCCTTGCTGTGCCCAGATTAGCCCAGCCCAGAGCACAGGTGAGCCCTGGGTCAGTGGGCATTGCCCATACCCAAACTGGAATCTACCCTCTCAGCTCACCAGGGGGTTGGCAGATTATCGCTAAAACTCCCCTTAAGCTCTATGACCCGACTAAAAATCCCCCCGTATTGCTCCAAGCGGGGGATTTTGTACGCTACAAACCCATTTGTTTGGAGGAATACATGCACTTAGAGCAGATGGTTTTAAAGGGTCATTACACCCCTAGATGCAATTTGATTGATCCAAAGGCTTTGCGTGGCTAATGTTCGGGTGCTAGAGGGCGGATTATGTAGCAGTGTTCAGGACTTTGGGCGGGTAGGGTTTTTGCGCTATGGGATTCCTACCTGCGGAGTTATGGATGAATTTAGTGCCTCTGTGGCTAATTTGCTTGTGGGCAATGCTAGAGATCAGGCCCTCTTAGAGATGCTCTACACAGGAGCGCGCTTGGAATTTTTAGAACCCATGTACATAGCCATTGGTGGGGCGGATTTGAAGCCTCAGCTCAATGAAGTGGCGATTTTTAATTGGGAATCCTATGAGGTTAGACCTGGAGATGTCTTGAGTTTTGGGGGTCTTAGAGCGGGCGTGTGCGCGTATTTGGCTTTTTCTGGAGTCTTGGAAGTGCCTCAAGTGCATGGGAGTAAAGCGACCTTTATGCGTGGGCAGATGGGGGGTTTTGAAGGGCGCAAGTTGCAAAAGGGAGATATGTTGCATATCCAGGTGCGCCCCGAGTCTAAAAAGAGACGTTTAAGCAAGCATGGCCGCCCTGCTTACCACCCCCATGCCACTTTACATGTGATCTTGGGACCTCAGGAACATTATTTCAGCTCTCAAACGATTAATAGCTTTTTGCAAACCCCTTATCGTCTCAGCAGGGGCGATCGCATGGGTATTTTCTTAGAGGGGCCTGTTTTAGAGTGGCAAGAAAAGAGCGAAATGATCTCTGAACCCTTAGTGTTGGGCAGTGTGCAGGTACTCCCCAATGGCCAGCCCTTAGTTTTGATGGCCGATCGACAGACTATGGGAGGGTATCCTAAGATTGCGACCTTAATCAAAGAGAGTGTAATCGCCCTAGCCCAACTGCGTCCTCAAAGCAGTGTGCGCTTTGTGGCCTGTAGCATAGAGGAAGCACAAAAGAAATACTGCGCCTTTTATGAGAATCTAGCCCATATCGCTGCGAGTCTTTAGCCATTGAGTTGATGATAATGCGTGCTATAGACGGAGTGCATGCGTGCTGCTAATTCTGCGTACCAATCTGTATTGAGGTCAGGTTCATAGGCTTCCAAAAGCACCATGCGCATGGGTACGCGGTGCGATTCGAGGGGTTTTGTGTTGAGAACTTGGCGCGTGTTGATGAGCACAATGGGTTGAATCTTGAGCTTGAATCGTTCAGTCAAAATCTTGGCCCCCGGTTTAAAGGGCAAAAACTTTTCCTCCCCTCGCCCCCTTGTGCCTTCTGGAAAAATCACTAAGGGTCGTTGTTGATCCAGTTTTTCTTTTGCCATTTTTAGGAGATAGGCAAGACCTCTCTTATCTTCGCGATCGATTAAGATCATCTGTGGAGTTTTAAGCGCATAGCCGTAATAGGGAATTTCGCCTAATTCCTTTTTAGCGATCCAGCAGATATTTTGGGGATGGTAGGCTTCTAGGCAAACAATATCAATAATGCTTTGGTGGTTGAGTACAATGAGCGTTGCGCTTTGGTCGAATTCCCCCACTTTCTCTAAGGGAGTTCCCATTAACCAAAAAAAGGAGCGGCACCACTTGCGTGTGGCCCTGGAATTATTATGCTTGCGGGTTAAAAAATTCATCAGAATAATAAAGCCCAGTCCTAAGCCCACCACCAAGAGGGCATAAACCCCCCGCAATCTACTCCACATCGCTCTTTTTCACCCAGCCGATCTTCTCATCTTGAGTCATGATTTTATAATACCCATCGTGCGCGCCGATGATTTCTACTTTCAAAGCATTTTTAGAAATTTCCAATAGGGTAGAATTAGCAGTGGGTAGAATTTTGATCTCCTTATTGGCTAACAAAATCCCACTGCGATAAGTGAAAAAGACATTCCACAGCAATACCCCTACTAAAACCACTGCCACTCCCAACGCGCTTTTCTTGTAGGGGATCAAGAAAGATAAGACCAAGGCAAGCAGGACGAAAAAGAGCAGCACAAAGTTAGAGAAGAGCAAGAAATTATTTTTAGGCTTGAGTGTGCTCTGGGTGCTAATGGTTTCTTCAACGGGATTGATCGCAAAACGCACCTCTTTGAACTGCCCATTTTCTAAGGAAAAATAGTTAAAGGATAGCTCACGCCAACTCTTGGGCACGATGCAGTAATAAATCCCTTGTGCGGTGTCTAAGGAAAAATGCGCGCTCTCAAAGCCTTGTTTCATGCCACCCACAATCTTTAAGTCTTCCAGATTAGACCCTTTGGCCTCTATCTCAAAGACGACAATATTATGCGTGCTGTCATACTCTTTGGCTTTATAGCCCACTACACTAAAGGCGCGCGCGACTACCCCTACATAATTGGGGTGGGCTGAGAGATCGAGCACATTCAGGGGCAAATCGGGTGTATTGGCGGTATCTAAATAGCCTTGGCTCTCTACAAAAGCACTCACTTTTAATCCAGGAATCACAGCCCGTGTACCCATCACTTTATACAGATAGGTAGCACTTAAATTCCCATCTTCCCCCGCTTTCCATGGAGGGTTAAAATTGAGGCGTTTGAGTTGTTTTTCATCCGGATTGCGCTCCAACTCTGCCCCTAAGAACTTAGCCTGAGAAAAGAGTAAGGCCTGGTATTGCACAGAAACGACCTGCCCCACATAGAATCGTTGTGCGCTAAGCTCCTCTGCATTGAGGACCTTGAGATAGACTACTTTACTTTGAGCCTCTTGTGTGTCGGCATGCAAGACACATAGCCAGCACAACAGCACTCCTAGAAGTGTACGCAAATATTCCCTTACTTACTAGCTTCTTTAGACATCATGATAATATCCCACACCTTGAGCGTGTCGATGGCAACCTTGAGCTGGATATCTGCGTTGATGTCCTTAGCTGTGATGGATTTTTCACCCTTGCTAGTTCCAGTAGATGTGTCCTTAATGTCTTTTTTCTGATCTAATTCCTTGAGCTCCTGCTCTAAATGGTGCTTTAAGTCTGCCTCTTTGATATTGAATTTATTTTCATCTTGAGGCACACTTCCGGGGTGAATTACAATATCAGGCTTGATCCCTACAGCCTGAATGGTGCGTCCGCTAGGCAAATAGTAGCGTGCAATGGTAATTTTAATGGCTTCCTCCCTACCTACAGGGAAAGTAGTCTGCACACTGCCCTTTCCAAAGGTGTCTTCCCCAATAATGATAGCCCGCTTGTGATCTTGCAGGGCTCCAGAAACAATTTCACTCGCGCTCGCCGTACCGCCATTCACAAGAACAGCAATGGGTAAGTTCGCATAGGGTGCGCGTCCTGTGGCACGATAAGCAATATCTTCAGATTTAATACGCCCTTTTTGTGAAACAATCAAGCCCTGTTTGATAAAGAGATTGGAAAGATCGATAGCCTGGTTGAGTAATCCGCCCGGATTAGAGCGCAAATCTAACACAATCCCCTCTAATTTAGGGACTTTTTTTAATTCTGCGAGCACGCCTTTAACCACATTGCGATCAAAGGAATTTACCCGCACATAGAGATAATCCGTCCCTTCTATCTTCTTGGCATGCACGGATTTAATTTTGATGATATCGCGCAACATCTTAATCACTAAGGGCTTACTTTCGGATTTGCGCACAATCGTGAGCTCGATAGGAGTTTTTGGCTTGCCCCGCATTAAATTCACGGCGTTATCAATGGTCATATTCAAAGTGCTCTCAGAGTTGATCTTCAAGATCACATCTCCAGCCTTAATGCCCGCCCTGAAAGCGGGAGTGTCATCTAGGGGCGCGATCACCGTGAGTGCACCATCGCGAATCCCCACGGTGATTCCCAACCCACCAAATTCGCCCTCTGTTTGCGCCCTAAAGTCTCTAAATTTTTTGGGAGTGAGATAGGAAGAGTGCGCGTCTAAGTTGGTGAGTAAACCATCAATAGCCTTGTCTACAATGTCATTAATGCCCACTTCATCCACATAGTAATGCTCGATTTGTTCTACAACACTAGAAAACTTTTTTAATGCATTGATGCGTTCTTGAGTTGTGGGCTTATAGTTCTTCTTAAGGTTTGGCTGGGCGGTCTCACTTTGGCTCGCCTCTAACGCATTCACCACCAAGAAGACGCTCAACACAGAAGAAACCACCCCCGCCATGAAAAACTTGTTCATCACTGCCCTTTATGTGCTTTAAAGCCTACGATTCTAGCTAAAACTCCATGATTTTACAATGATCCCTAGGTGTTATGCTAGAAGGCGCACTTGGTATTTCAGCCCATCCATGCTACCATGCCCCCATTCTACAAAAAATAGGGAGGTCCTGTGCAAACAGCACGCAATCACTTAAGCCAACAACTCAAAACTACCAAACGATCCTATCGTTTGTTCCAATCTCTAGCCCAAGATGTTGCGGGGGGGGGGGGGTGAAGCCCTTCAAGAGGAAATTAGCGATTTAGGCACTAAGTTTAGCCAACTCTTAGACACACTCAGTGTGTTTAACAAAACCCTGGAAGAAGTTTACCACCAAAGCACAGAAGACGATCCAGACTTAGAAAACTCTCTCACTCAGTTCAAAAAAGTTAAGGTGAAGATGGGCACCCATCTCAATGCCCTGAGCAATGTGCAAGCAGGAGATCAATCTTCTTTAGAACATATCACACGATTAGCTAAACCTCTCGAGGATTTAGAAATCTTGTCAGAAGCTTTTCAGGCTAGTTTTAGTTCTTTATTTGAAACTAACCAAAATACCCATTCAAGCCAAACTAGCTCCACCCAAGAAGAGAGCGCACCTAAGCCAGCCCCACAAACCGCCCCCAGCAATGCCCCTGAAGTCAAACCCCTATGGAAATATGGGCCTAATACTCTGCAAGCCTTTCAAGATTACATGAAAGCCAAAGACTTGGGGAGTGCTGGGGCTTGGTTAGAGCTGGGCAAGATGAGCGCACAAGGCATTGTACTCTACCCAGATAACAATGTCGCCATGCGTTGTTTTGAAAAGGCGATCGAGTTAGGTTCTGTGGGGGCTTTGGTAGAGTTGGGCAAACTCTACATAGAAAATGGAGACACGCAAATACTAGAGTATGGGAGTGGGGAAATCATCAACGGGCAAGATGTTATTAATGCTCTTAGGCCTTTAAACGATGATGTGGAAAGTGAGGATTATTTAGAGATTCTTAAAGCTTGCCAAGTCTTCAGAGACAAAAGCACTTCTGGTTGCTACCAAAAAGCCAAAGAACTCTTTGAAAAAGCGGTGAGTTTAGGCGAGGGGAGGGGGTATTGGGTGTTATCTAATTGGTATTCATGGCAGGGTGCAGATCAAAACAAGTCTAAAGAGTACGGACAAAAGGCCTTCGATCTTTTAAAACTACAAGCTGAACAAGGAGATATAGAAGCTTGTGCCTTGATGGCTGATGTGCTGGTGAACGCAGTCAGTTATTCAAACAGAGATGGTGCATTCCGTCTCCAAATCCAAAGCTATTGTCAAAAAGCCATTAATTCGGGTTATGCCGATGCGTATGCGCTTTTGGGGACTTATGGTTATGATAACCTTGAGTGGGAGAGGGAACTTTCTTTTTACAGACAAGGAGCTAAACTGGGTAGTGGCAGATGTGCGCTTAATTTAGCCGGCAACTATAAGTATGTTGATACTGATAGCAAGGACTGGAGCTTGCCACATGCTGGACATGATAATTTAGATGATTCTAGAATGATGACAGAGCAGGCGGCAGCACTCGTGGATAAACTGGTAGGAGTTATCAAGCTCTTAGAGTTTGTTGCGCTCACTTGTAGACACCACAAAATACTATCTTGGTTGCTAAAATATTTAAGCGTTGTCAAGGAAATTAGCAGACAAGCAGGCCTGGTAGATGAAATGGAACACCACAAAAAAATCTCGGAAGCTTCTTATGACAATGTAGCCCGCACTCTCATGCGTCCTAGAGCACAACTCGAAAGAGATTTAGGCGAAGCTTTTTGGGCACAACAAAATGAGAGGGAGCGCATTTTTATCGGCAACATTAGGGCATTTACCAAGCCAGCCATAAGTTATGACGATTTATTTAGTAGCTGAACTCAAAATGTACTGACACGGCCCCACCTTTACCCCCGCTCATGGCTTCCGCTCATGGCTTAAAGATAGAGCTGGCGCCAGTTACAACCCTAGACCCCTACTTATTGGGGGTAGATCGCCCATGCCCTTTAACCTGTGTTCCATCCTTTTTTGTATAGGGATGCACACGCACTATCTTTTTACCACCATTAGTTTTTGCCATGAACCAGAACCTTTCTAAATTTTTGCAATCATTCGATTATAGCATTAGTTCACAGAGTTCAACACTTCATACCCCCATCACCAAAAACTAGGAGCTGTAGTGCGTGTATGTGAACATGCGACTACATGCGTGATGGTAAAAAGATTAGGTAGCTATCTTGGGTTGTAAAAAAGACAAAGCCTGTTGTAATTGCTCGATAGAAAAAAGTCGCTCTTGTGGTGTGCATGATTTGTGGTCTGTGAGCCAAAGATTTGTGCCAATCTCTCCTTTTAGTCCAAATTCCATGTCGCTATACTTGTCGCCTATCATCACGCTTTGGCTCAGATCAAGGCGAAAATCCCCCAACGCTTGCTTTAACATTCCTAATTCAGGTTTACGACACGCACAGCGCGCCTCTGGAGCATGGGGACAATAGTAGATTCGATCTAGGCTAAAGCCTAAATTGGTCTGCAAAAGGGTTTGCATATGGGCGCTCAGGGTCAAAAAATCCTGCTCGCTGTAATACCCCCTAGCGATCCCTGATTGGTTGGTAACTAGCAAGAGTAAAAAATCTTGCATCTTGGCATATTCCAAGAGTTCTAAAATGCCCGGCATTAACTCAAAGTCTGCAGGACGATGGACATATCCCTTATCTACATTGATGACCCCATCGCGATCTAGAAATAACGCTTTGCGCTTCAAGGCATCGATTCCATGTGCGTGTGCATATGGGAGTGGTGAGCATGGCCTTGCCACATGTTGAACCCCTTGTAGAGATCGTAAGCCCCAAACCCCAACATCAAGACAAAGGCCAATTTAGAGAAAAGGGCGCGTGCGGGCGCGCTCAAAAAACGCCCCGAGAGCAGACCCATGACAAATAGAGGCGCAAAAGTGCCCAAAGAAAGTATGAACATGGTCATGAGGGCATGGGGCAAGTCAGGACTACCTAGCGCATTGAGCAGAAAATAATAAACTAACGAGCATGGCAGCGCCCCATTGAGCAAACCCAGTAAGTAGAAACTAAAAAGTTTAGAACTCCCCAAGGTGACTTTAAAAAGTTTTGAAAACACGCTCAAATTCAAATGCCACTTAAACACGAAGCCAAAGGCAAGTAAGATGATGAGCGCGCCCACGCCCATGATCACAATCCCTTGCAGTTTGGGGCGTGCGATTGCGCTATGCTGTGCTACAAGCTCCAAGAGGGTATGACCCAAGAATGCCACAACAAGCGCGGTGAGCATGTAAGTGCTTACCCGCCCTAAATTATAAAAAAAATGCCCGAGTATTTGTGCTTTTAAGGGCAATTGAGGACTAAACTTGCTTTGGGAATAAGCTAGGACAATCCCTCCACACATGCCAACACAATGCCCCAAAGACATAAGAGAGGCACTTAAAAAGAGATAGAGCCACTCCATTATGCGAGCGCGCGTTGCATGCCTTCAAATACCAGCCATTTGTGATAAACCCCACGGGTGAAAAAGGCGCTCAAAAATTCCCCATCCCCCCCCGTGAAAACCACTCTCTTCTCCCCAATTATTTCTTTGAGCACTAAAATCACGCTCTTAAGCACGCCATAACTCAAGGCTTGTATCGTGTTTTGGGGCAGAATTTCCAGCTCTACACGCACATTAATGGGGTGGTCTAACACTGGAGAAATACTCTTGTATGCCATGTGATAGGCTCTAAGACCTGGTAAGATCACTCCACCCAAATGCACCCCCTGCTCCATGACATCTACACTGATCGCGCTTCCTGCATCCACGACTACCCCATTGTCCCCCAATCCTAAGCATGCCGCTTTGCGATCCACGCCCAATCCGTTATAAGAGCTCTTTAATTTAATCTGGGGTTCTAAATTGTGCGCATGGGGGCAAATTTCTAGTAAGGCGCGCTCAAAAACAGGATTAACGCTGATGTAGTGCAGGGGTTCTGTAAAGGACTCCAAAGCGTCTGGAGTGCGGTGCCAGCCTTTTTTGCCATTGAAGAAATGCAGCGCGCTATTTCCAATATCACATAAAATCATGGGTTATGACTCAAATCCATGTAGTAGCGATCGTAATAAATGGTATCTGCCGTGTAAAAGCTCATCTTGTCTAAGCGCCCTCCCCAATTTTTTGAAACATTGCTGAGTTTGTAAACCCTATAATCATCAAAGTGATCCAGATTGACTTCCACCAAGTAACCCCGCTTCTCTAAGGTGTAGAGTTTTTTATCCGTAACCACTAGACTTGTCAGCATGGCAAAGGGGAGTTTTACAATGCCCATGCTCTGATCGTTGAGAGTCTTATCCATCTCCAAGATACGCCCATCTAAAGTCAAGACATAGAGATGGTTGTTTTTATAGAGCACATCGACAATGTCTGCATCAAAATTGAATTCCTGCCCCGAGATGACTGATACCAATCTCTTGGTGGTGGCAGCAAACATGTTTTCCCCGTCCACTCTCAAGTAGATCACATTATTAAAAAACTTTTCGCTATTGAGCACGATATTGCGCACGACTTTGGGGGTGTCTGTACTGACATCTACTACTAAGAGCCGTCCATCCAGCATGGGGAAGACAACCACAGTGTCTAAAAACACTGGGGCGGCCATTAGAGAGTTGATCGCTGTGGTAGACGCACCTTTTTCGCTAAAAATGAGCTTACGGGTGGTGATGTCATAGATATTGGCCGAATTATCTGCCATCACGACAGCGAGGCGTTTGTCCTGCACGCTTGCGCTCAAAGGGTAGGTGTCTATGGGGATGAAGATAGAAGGCTTGGTCTGGAGGCTGGTGCTGACAAGTTCCAGATGGTGGCAGTGATCGTTTAACACCACCTGTTCGTCTATCGATTCGATATTTTCGATGATTTCCTGCTCTGCTTGTTGTTGGGTTAATTTAACTTGTTTAGGTTTCTTGGGCTTAGGGCCATTTTGCTTATGACTACGCCAGCAATCCTCAGCTAAGATGTAATAATCCTGGCTTTGGTTAAGAAATGAGCTTTCTTTATACTCTTTCTTGGTCAACCTCAAGGGAGTAACTCCTTGAGTGTCGATTACACCCCCATCCTTTAAAATAGCCCCGTAGCGGTTAGTGAAGGTGATGGGGTTTTTGAGTTCTTGCTGAAAGCGCAACTCGCCCTTGATTTTGGATTTGGGGGGTTCAAAGTTCTTCCTAGAGCCACAGCCCAGACATACCAATACAACCAATAACCATGTAATTCTGAGACTCACTTGGCATCCTTAGAAGAGGGTTTGAGCGCACCATAGTGTCTGAGCAAGGAAGCAATTTGGTGTAGGTTAGAAGTGGGGGTAATGGGAGCCAAAACCGGTTTGATATCGCTTTTAGGGTCTTTTTGAAGCATCAAATAGGCTTTTTGTAGGGCGATCCAACCCTCCAGACCCTCTAATTTGAGTTGCTGCAATGCTTGCAAATCCTCATCGTAAGAAGCACTATAGTAGCGCGCGAACGCACTCACTAAAGTGTTAGACGATGTGCTGAGTTCCCTAAGTGTCTTAATATCCTTGTTCTCCAGTGCGTGCGCGTAGGCATATAGACTATAAAGATCGGGGGCAAGGCGTTTAAGCTTATCGAGCAAGGCTAGATTATTGGGATTTTGCAAAACTTCATTGTAAAGAGCTGTGATTTCTTGGGTGTGCACAGCCTTTCTATGTTCCAAAAACTGGACCACTCCCCACCAAATGGCCACAAGCGCAACTAACGCCCAAAGCACAAACTTGTACTTATTGTAAAGTTTTTCGATTCTAAAAGCACTTTCTAAGAGCTTTTCGTCACTCCTAAATTCTTCTTGGATTTGCTGGAGATTCTCTTTAACTGCCATTTAAACCCCGCTACTCCCAAACCCCCCGCTCCCGCGCTCCGTTTTGTCTAGCTCTGCGCTCCACTCAAATTGCGCATGGCAAACCTGACACAACACCCCCTGAGCGATACGATCCCCAGATTGGATATGAAAGACCCGCTCAGAAAAATTCATCAAAACCACCTGCAACTCGCCCCGATAGTCGCTATCAATGGTGCCCGGAGAATTGAGCACCATGATCTGATGCTTAAGCGCTAGACCGCTGCGAGAACGCACCTGCACTTCAAAACCTTTTTCTAGGGCAATTGCTAAACCCGTGCGCACTAAGGCAACATTTTTGGGTGCGATCTGCAAGGACTCAAGGGCATGCAAGTCAAAACCGCTTGCGCCCGCACTCTGGTAAGCAGGGATATGGGCTTGGGGGTGGAGCTTTTGAATCTTAATTTTTAGCATAGGCGATGTCTTGGTAGCAAATGTCCAAAATCTCAAACTCACTCTCACCCGCAGGCAAGATCACGCTCACCTCATCTCCCTTTTCTTTGCCCATAAGACTCCTTGCCATGGGGGAACTGCACGAGATCAAGCCCCTAGCTGGATCGCTCTCCATGCTCCCTACAATGGTGTAGACCATTTCTTTGTCGGTTTCTAAATTGAGAATTTTTACCGTGCTCCCAAAGCTTACTTTTTTATGGCTCAAGGTGGAAGGGTCAATGACCTGAGCATTGGCTAGAATGCGACTGAGATCATTGATGCGCGCTTCAATAAACGCCTGTTTCTCTTTAGCGGCATGGTATTCAGCATTTTCTTTTAAATCTCCATGCTCGCGCGCACGATCGATCTCTTTGACAATTTGTGGACGCTCTTCTTCTTTAAGGCGCTTGAGCTCCGTGCAAATCTTTTCATAGCCATACATACTCATAGGTTCTTTCATCCACATCTCCTTAATGAATCCCGCATTATATAGCAAGCATGCTTAATTTGGGGTGGTTGTGCTAGCATGCGCTCTATGGTAGCACTCACCTCTAAAATCCAATTCCGCACCCTATGCAAACAAACCCTCTTGGCGCGACGGGGTTGGGATATTAAAGATCACAAAATCACCATGCAGCTCAAACCCTTGCTCAAAAAGTGTCAACGCGTTTTACTCTATTGCCCCTTGTCCCATGAAGCTAATCTCATGCCTCTGATTAAATGGGCGCGCCAACGGGGTATAAAAATTTTTCTACCTATCTTGCATCAGGGTAGTTTGCAAGCCACTCCCTACCGCCTGCCCTTGGCGCGCAAGGCTTACCAAATCTTAGAGCCTGCACCTTCATGCATTTATCAAACACCCTTAGATTTGGCCATTGTACCCGTATTGGGCATTGATGCCATGGGAAGACGGATAGGCTTTGGAAAGGGATATTACGATCGCTTCTTTGCTAAACGCCCGCAAGTCCCCCTCATTTTTGTTGCGCGGCAAATTCTCCGGAGTCAAAGTGTGCTGGGTGAGAACCATGATATAGTAAGCTCGCGCTTTATCGATCAACGCACTTTAAATAAAATAAACAAAAGGATTATAAATGGTGTATTTACTGGAAATTTTTCTCCCGTGCACGCTCACGGGTTTTTGCGTCTTTTGGTTCACCAAGAAATTTATGCGCGCCCATAGTCAGCAATATGTGCATCAAGCTAAGGCTAAGGCAGACATGCTGCTCTACCAAGCGCAGGTGCTCTACCAAGCCAAAGAAGTGGAATCCCAAACTCTGCTCGAACAATTACAGAGCGAATTCGATCAAAAGATGCGCTATTGCACTCAAGAATACCAGCACAAATTAGACGCACTCCGCTCGCAAGAGCTCCAACAAACTCAGTATTTAAACAGCGAACAAAAACGCCTTAACCAAGTCCGCCAAGACCTAGAAATCCAGCAACAAGACCTAGAAAATCAAAGGAGTGCTCAAGCACAATTGCAAAGCGAGTGCGCAGAACTCAAAACACAAATGTTAGAAGCCTTAATGCAAACTTCTGGTTATACTCAAGAGGAGGCCAAAGCGCTGATCTTGCACCAAATGGAAGAAGAACTACTCTTGCAAAAAGCCGCCTTAGTGCGCCGTTACGAAAAAGAGGCTAAAAAAGAGGCACGCGTGCGCGCAAATTTTGTGATTGCGGATGCTACTGCGCGTTTTGCCAGCCATTTCGCGATGGAAAATCTCACCAGTGTGGTCAGTTTGCCTGATAGCGAATTTATCGGACGCGTGATTGGTAAGGAGGGGAAGAACATCGACACCTTTAAACGCATTAGCGGGGTGGAAGTGATGATTGATGAGGAATCCAAGACTATCACTTTGAGTTGTTTTAATCTATACCGCCGCGAGATTGCTAGACGGACTCTCGAGCAACTGATTCAAGATGGACGAATCCAGCCCGCACGCATTGAAACCACCTATCAACGCGTGGAAACACATATGGAAGAGGCGATGTTAGAAGATGCTCAAGAGGTGTTATTAGAACTCAAACTAGATTCCATGCACGAAGAACTCAGACGCTTAATAGGCAAGATGCGTTACCGCACTAGTTACGGACAAAACGCGTTGATTCACTCCATAGAGGTGGCGACTTTAGCTGGTGATATTGCCATGCAATTAGGCGGAGATTCTAAACTCGCACGCCGTGCAGGGATTTTACACGACATTGGTAAAGCACTTACCTACGAATCTGGGAGCGATCATGTGGAATTAGGGGCAGAGGTGTGTGCACGCCATCACGAACACCCCGCCGTGTTGAATGCCATTTATGCCCACCACGATCGTGAGGAAATCAAAAGCATTGAATGCGCAGCCGTATGTGCTGCTGATGCGCTTTCAGCTGCGCGCCCGGGAGCGCGGCGCAAGGATTCTCAAAACTTTTTGGCGCGCATGCACGACTTGGAGCGCATTGCTAGCAAGAAGAAGGGGGTTAAAAAAGTCTTTGCAATGGATGCAGGGCGGGAGGTGCGTGTGATTGTCTGCCCTGAGCGAGTCAATGACGCTAAGATCACCTTGCTGGCTAAGGATATTGCCAAAGAGATCGAAAACACTTTACAATACCCTGGCGAGGTAGTGGTGCATGTCATTCGCGAGAGAGTTGCCCAAGCCGTCGCTCATTGATGCGCGCTCTCACACATCTAAAGGGTCCATCACAATGGTAAAGAGAGGGGTGTTGTCGTCTTGGAGATGATGTAAGAGACTCAAAAGATTAGAAGTAGAGGTAGCAGAAAGAAGGATTTCATAGCGGTGATTCTTGGCAACTTTGGCGATACGCGCTACGCCTGAGCTTAAGATTGCTACACCCTGCAGATGTGTTAGTTGGCTTTGGATGATTTCCAAAACAGCGTGCATGGCTTCTTGAGCCTTGTCCTCACGAGAATGCTTAAACTCCAGTAAAGCTAAACGCATGAAAGGAGGAAAGATTTGCATGCGTGTTTTGAGTTCGTCCTTGAGAAAGTCTTCGTAATCCTCCAGGTAATTTTCTAAAAAAGCTCGGTTACGGGATTGAATCAGCACTTTTCCATGGGTCTTGCGCGCACTGCGTCCGGCAATTTGGTGCACCAAGCTCACCCCTTGTTCAAAACTTGCGTAACTTCCATTGTGCAACACCTCATCAATGCCCAATACAATGGCCAAATGCACCCCATGGTAATCATGCCCCTTGGCGATCATCTGTGTGCCAATTAAGATGTCTATTTGCTGTGTATTGAAAGCATCTAAAATACGCTGGATTTGCCCATTTGTGTGAGTATGATCTTTATCTAAAATTCCAATGCGCGCTTGGGGTAACAAGGCTTCCAGCTCTTTTTTGAGTTGCTGTGTACCCATGCGCTTACCCTGCAAAGAGTCATTGTGGCAAGTTGGGCAGATTTTGGGAATGTTTGCTTGGTGTTGGCAGTAATGGCAACGCATGCACTGATCTTTGAGGTGTAAACTCATGTTCACGCTGCAAAAGGGGCAACACACCCCCTGTCCGCACACTTGACATAAAAGTTTTTTAAAATGTGCGCGGGTGGGCATGAAAATCACGCTCTGTTGTTTTTGGACCAGAGTATTCTCTAAAGCATTTAAAATAGCCGGACTGAGAGTAGTGGGGCTTTCATCAAAGTCAATGGTTTGGTCAGAACCATAGAAACGCCCCTTCAAGCGCACGAGGCTTTGACTTTGTTGGGCTAAAGAGTAGCTGCGGATACTTGGGGTTGCTGAACCTAGCACAACTTGTATGGGCGTTTGACGTGCTAAATATACACTGAGATCACGGGTATTGTAAAAGGGAGCTTGGTTAGCCTTGTAGGCCTGATCGTGTTCTTCATCTACGATCACCAAACCCAAATGCGCCATGGGCAAAAACAAGGCACTTCTAGTGCCCACCACCACGCGCACCTCTTGAGCATAGAGTTTATCCAAAAGAGTATTTCTCTGGGTGGTGTTGAGCTTGCTATGCCACAGCCCCACCAATGAACCAAAACTATTCAAGAGGACTTTGTAAATTTGGGGAGCTAAGGCAATTTCGGGCACAAGCACCAATACACTTGAGGATTTTTGGAGTTTCTGTGCAATCAAGTGGGTATAGATATGTGTCTTACCACTGCCCGTATCCCCAAAAAGCAGGGCACTTTTAAGGGCACAAATCTTCTCATATGCTATTTGTTGAGAATCGTTGAGTGGACTTAAATATGGAATGTGCTCGAGCGCAATAGGGGTGGGCATGGTTTTAAAAGGCTGAAATACAGGCGCGATCATGCCTATAGGGGCGCAATAGTAAGACGAGATGAAGCGTAATAAAAGCATTTGGTGGGCATTGAAGTAGGTCCTTGTGGGATTTGCCTTTTTACACACAAAGTGGGGCTTGGCGCACTCTTGTAACACCACTCCTAAAACATAGCGCGATCGTAGGGGAATCTTCACCACCAGACCCGGCTTCAAGGTGGTTGGACTCTCATAAGTCAGGGGCTTGGTTTTAGCAAAGGGCGCGATGGTATAGAACAGAAACAGCCTTATATGTTGCAGGGGCTGGTGTTAGAATCCCAGCAACCGCACTCACTCAAAAATGACGCTCTTAGGATCGACCTCATCTCCATAAACAGGTTTAAGAGTAGCGTCATAAGCCTCCTTGATAAACCCGTTCTTAATGAGAGTGTCTATTTCCTTGTTGAGCCACTCCAATAAAACCTTATCACCTTTTTTTACCGCTGGGGCAATAACATCTTGATCCCCTAGACTAGGGATGCCCACTTTAAATTCAGGATTTTTCTTAACCCATGCAAATAAAAGCGTGTTGTCATGGGCTAGGGCTGCCCCGCGGTTGTTTTTCAACGCTAAAAAAGTTTCGGTGTTTTGATCATATTTCAGCAAAGATACCTTAGGGTAATTTTTGGAGAAATAAAAATCCGCCGTAGTGCCCTTGTTTACGATCAGAGGTTTATCCTTGAGATCGTCAATACTTTTGATCTCTCCATTTTTAGACACCACTCCCAAAGCGACCTTCATATAGGGCTTGGCAAAATCCACGACAGCCTCTCTCTCCTTAGTTTTGGTAAAATTTGCCATGATCACATCTACCTTATTAGACTTCAAAAACTCCACCCGTGCGGCCGCCTCTACAGGGATAAACTCTACTTTTTTCTCATCGCCCAGCAAATCCTTAGCCATGCGTTTGGCGATATAGACATCAAAACCAGCAGGCTGCCCCTTGCTATCCACGAACCCAAAGGGGGGCTTGTCGCTGAATACGCCCACTCTAAGAACACCGCGCTTTTTAATCAACGCGATGCTATCCTCTTTGCTTTCCGCTTTGTGGTCATCTCCACATCCAGCTAAAACCAAACCCAAAACAACCCACAAAATTCCAAAACCCTTAGCCCATGCCCGCATATGCACTCCTTAAATTAAACTAAAAATCCACTTTCTATCACAACAACATCAACAATCCCCTAAAAAATTAAAAATTTCTAAGAATTTCTGGGCACGCTCAGATTGAGGCTGCTCAAAAAAGCCTTGCGGGCTATTCTCTTCCACTACCACGCCCTGATCGAAAAACACAATGCGGTGTGCCACTTTTCTAGCAAACTTCATCTCATGCGTTACAATGACCATGCTCATCCCCTCGTGTGCTAGCTCTAAGATCACCTCCAAGACCTCTTTGACCATCTCTGGATCAAGACTGGCCGTAACCTCATCAAAGAGCATCACCTCTGGTTGCATGCACAGCGCGCGTACAATGGCCACGCGTTGCTTTTGCCCCCCGCTGAGTTCTCTAGGGTGGGCGTTCTTTTTGTGCTCCAATCCCACGCGTTTTAAAAGTGCGATCGCCCTCTCTTCTACCTCCTCTTTAGCGCGTTTTTGCACCTTAAGGGGAGCTAGCAGGATATTTTGCAACACGCTTAAATGCGGAAAGAGTTCATAACTTTGGAAAACCATTCCAATTTTTTGGCGCACAGCATTCCAATTAGTCTTGGGCACGCTGATCTCCTCTTGGTTGAAAAAAATCTGCCCGCTTTGAATTTCCTCCAAACCATTCAGACATCGTAAAAAAGTACTTTTACCACACCCACTAGGTCCTAAAATCACCACCGCCTCCCCCTTGTGCAAACTAAAATCAATACCCTTTAACACCACATGATCGCCATAATACTTTTGTAATTGGATGGTTTGCAAAATTGCCATTTAGCCCCTATTGTGTTGGTATTTTTTCTCTAGGCGTTGGCTCAAATAAGAGAGGGGATAGCAAAGCACAAAGTAAAGCACAAAGATCAAGCCATAGACATAGAAACTCGCATTAGGTATTTTTAAAATATTGATCTCAATGAGTTGTTGGCCTACTTTTAACAACTCCACTGCGCCAATAAGACTCATCAAAGCAGTTGTCTTGATCATGCGGCTAAACAAATTAATGCTGGCAGGCAAGAGGGCTAAAAAGGCTTGCGGGAAGATGATGAGCCAAGTGGTTTGTGCCCCACTTAGTCCCAAGGCGCGCGCGCTTTGGATTTGATGCAGGCTGGTAGAAGTGAGCGCGCCGCGTGTGAGATCCATCATCTCAGCCGCTCCCCACACCCCAAAGACGATAATGCTCGCCCCAATGGCAGGCAAATGCCAATCAAAAAGAGTGGCCGATCCAAAAAAGACTAAAAAGAGCCACACCAATAGCGGAATAATGCGCACACTCTCTAAATACACACGGCATAAAGCACGCGCGATCCTACCCCCAAAAGCCATCACCACCCCCAAGCCCACCCCACCTATTAGCGCGATGGCAATAGAAGCCAAAGCCACTTCCAAAGTGGTGAGTAAGCCCTCAGCTAAGCGCGCTAAATTATCTGGGGCAAAGACTTCCAAGACCTCTAGCATACACGCCTCTTATAATACTTCTCTAAGGCTACAAATAGCCCGCTTAAAGGGAGTAAAACCACCAAATAAGAGAGCACCAATAACACCAACGCCTCGTTAGTTTTATAATAAATCCCTATCAAATCCTTAGCTACGAACATGACATCGACTAAAGCAATGGCACTCACGACAGAACTCTCTTTAAGCAAAAAGATCACATTGGCCCCCAAAGAGGGTAAAGAGATCGCTAAACTTTGAGGGAATAAAACATGTCTTAATGCCTGCAGGCGGCTTAAGCCTAGAGCGAGCGCAGATTCTAGTTGCACCTTAGACAGAGCTTTGAGCCCGAGTAAAAAACTCTCTGCCATATACCCTCCACCCAAAAATGCAATGCCAATAATTGCACACGCCTTAGCGCTCAAAGAAAAGCCGATTTCATTAAGTCCATAATAGAGAAAGAAGAGCTGAATGAGCAGGGGTGTGTTGCGCGCGATTTGGATATACCAAGCTAGGGGTCTGCTCCAAAAACCCTTAAAATAGAGTCCCAAGCTTACCCCAAAGCCCACTACTAGCGCGCAAACAATACCAACCACCGAAATATAGAGAGTGAGCCAAAGCCCCCACCCAAAGGCGGGCAGAGCGTGGCGCATAAACTGCCAATCCAAATCCACAACGCGACCTTTCGCAAGCCTTAAAGCCTGCTAAAAGCCTCTATCTTAGAGAAAAAAGCTTAAGGTCGCGCTTAAAAGCCTCTTAAAGCGCCATAGGCTCCATCAGGTGGAAATTCATGTAACGATAAATCTCCTCTCTGCGGGCTTCTAATTTGCTAGCCACCAAATCCAAATACTCTTTTGGAGTGGGGATTCTGCCCAAGAGCGCACACACTGCGCCCAATTCCGCACTGCCTAAATACACCTGTGCCCCCTTGCCCATGCGGTTGTCAAAATTGCGTGTAGAAGTGGAGAATACCACCGCATTATCGCGCACCCGTGCTTGATTGCCCATGCACAAACTACACCCGGGCACCTCTGTGCGCGCCCCTGCGGCCCCAAAGATGGAAAAATAACCCTCTTTGATCAGTTGCTGTTCGTCCATTTTAGTGGGGGGTACAATCCAAAGGCGAATGGGTGATGCTCCCGCTCCCTTGACAATCTCCCCAAAGGCTCTAAAATGCCCAATATTGGTCATACAACTGCCTATAAACACCTCATCGATCTGTTGAGGGCGTTTGGGATTGCTCAACACCTCGCTTAAAGTCGCCACATCGTCCGGGTCATTGGGGCAGGCCAAAATGGGCTCTTTGATCTCATTAAGATCGATCTCAATCACAGCGGCATACTCCGCATCTGGATCGGGCTCAAGTAAGACAGGATTATCAATCCACGCCTGCATTTTTTGTGCCCGCCTTCTCAGGGTTTCTTTGTGCTCATACCCGCTAGCAATCATCTGTTCGATGAGCTGGATATTAGAGCTTAAATATTCAATGATAGGCTCTTTATCTAGGCGCACGGTGCAGGCAGCTGCGCTTCTCTCCGCACTCGCATCGCTGAACTCAAAAGCCTGCTCAATCTTGATGTTGCCCAAACCCTCGATCTCTAAAATCTTGCCATTGAAGATATTCTTCTTGCCCTTTTTCTCCACGGTGAGTAAGCCCTGTTTGATCGCATAGTAGGGGACAGCATTAACTAAATCCCTCAGCGTAATGCCCGGCTGCATCTCTCCCTTAAAGCGCACCAAGACAGATTCGGGCATGTTCAAGGGCATAGTGCCCGTAACTGCAGCAAAGGCCACAAGCCCGCTACCAGCGGGGAAACTAATGCCAATGGGAAAACGCGTATGGCTATCCCCACCTGTGCCCAAAGTGTCGGGTAAGCCCATGCGATTAAGCCATGAGTGGATGATCCCATCTTTGGGCTTGAGTGCGACTCCTCCCCGAGAGGTAAAAAACTGGGGCAAGGTGGCTTGTAAACTCACATCGGAGGGCTTAGGATAGGCCGCCGTGTGGCAAAAGGACTGCAAGACAAAATCGGCCTCAAAACTCAAGCTGGCTAATTCTTTGACCTCATCGCGTGTCATCGCTCCGGTAGTGTCCTGACTGCCCACAGTGGTTGTCATAGGCTCGCAGTAAGTGCCCGGGCGTACACCCTCCAGCCCACATGCGCGCCCCACCATTTTTTGCGCCAAAGTATAACCCTTCTTACTTTCTGCAGGTTGTTTAGGTTTAGCAAAAACTTCAGAGGGCTCTAGTCCCAAGAATTTGCGCGCCTTATTAGTCAATCCACGCCCAATAATTAAGGCAATGCGCCCCCCCGCGCGGTATTCATCGGCTAGTGTGGTGGGCTCGAGTTTAAAAGTGCTCACCACTTGCCCTTGTTTGCAAATCTCGCCCTTATAGGGATAAACTTCAATGATGTCTCCCTCTTTTAAATCCTTGACATCGGCCACAAGGGGCAAAGCGCCGCTATCCTCACATGTCGCAAAGAAAATGGGGGCAATGACCCCCCCGATCACCACGCTCCCACTGCGCTTATTGGGCACATAGGGAATGTCCGTGCCAAAATGCCACATGATAGAATTGGTCGCGCTCTTGCGCGAACTCCCCGTACCCACCACATCGCCCACATACACGACTGGTACGCCCTTAGATTTGATGTTTTTTAGGCGTTCTTGGTAGTTTTCTATGCGGTTTTTGAGCATGGCATTGGCATGCAAAGGAATATCGCTACGGGTGAAGGCATCGCTAGCCGGACTCAAATCGTCCGTATTAGTCTCCCCATCAATTTTGAGCACGCATAGCTCTAGCTTTTCGGGCAAAGCGGGCTTATTTAAAAACCATTCTGCATTTGCCCAAGATTCTAGCACTTCTTTAGCTAAAGGGTTGGTGTTGCTTAAGTTAGCAATGCTCTCAAAGGCGTTATAGACTAAAAGCGTGGATTTTAAGGCTTGGCAAGCGGCTTTACTAATCTGCTCATCGCTACTCTGCAGAGCTTGCATTAAAGGCGCGACATTATACCCCCCTAGCATCGTGCCCAAATACTCCACCGCTTCTAAGGGGCTAAAATGCGCGCACTCATGCTTTTTAAGTGCTAAGTTGCCTAGAAACTCTGCCTTGACCTGTGCCCCCTCGTCCACGCCCGGACTCACTCTGTGGATTAATAAATCCTTAGCAAAGGCGCATTCTGCACTATCTTTAGAGTGCAATAAAATGTCCACCACACCCTCTACCTGTTTAGCACTCAAGGGCAAAGGGGGGATGTTTTCTTGCGCGCGTTGCGCCTCAATCTCTCTGTATTCTTGGATAAATGTCTGCATACAACTCCTTAAAGAAATGATCGCGATTGTAGTATATAATAATTTAGAGTTATTTACCACTCGCGCCATAAGGCTAGCACCAGCAGGCTTGTGCTAATATTTGTGCAATCAAGGGGTAATACCCTTGGGGTTGGGGCATCAACCTTTGGAATAGGGAATGTAAGACTCCAAACGGAGCTGTCCTGCCTGAAGCCGCGATCTCCACTAAAGTTAGAATCCCCTAACTTTAGTTATGGGAGAGTATGTCAATTAATTTGCCTAGTTTAATAAAGAAGGGGTACACCACCCCAAGAGATGCGCCAGACCCGGGTGCCTATATGAAAAAGCCTCTCTTAAGGCTAGGCGTCTTTAAAAAAAGCTATAATAACTGATCACAATTCTCAAGCGCACAACACACCCAGTGGACACATGTATCAAACCAGTTAAACCTCCATCCCCCTTGCGACTCTGCTACCAGCTACTCTGATCTCGTCCATTAAGTTTTTACTTTCACAGGAGAGCTCAACCGTATGTGTAGATTCTTGAGCTCCTGCTGTGATATTCACAACAACTTGTGAAGTGATTTCTCTAATAGCACTGATAATGGCGGCAATTTCTGCAACAGATTTGGTGGTGCGCTCGGCTAGCTTTCTAACTTCATCAGCCACCACCGCAAAACCTCTTCCGTGCTCTCCTGCTCGTGCGGCTTCAATGGCCGCATTCAAGGCCAATAGATTAGTTTGATCGGCAATATCTTTGATGGTTTGTGTGATGGAAGAGATGGAATCAGATTGAGCGTTAAGGGTATTGATTTGATCTGCGCTATTTCTGATCGTGGTGGCTACTCCCTGGATGCTTTGCGTGGTTTTCTCAATCATTTCACTTCCCCGATCAGTGAGTGTTTGGTTTTCCTTGATAAGACTCAATGTCATCAGAATCTTTTCTTCTTTGGAGGTAACATCCAAAGCGATTTTAACGAACTTGTAAATATGGCCATCATCATCAAAAACGGGGTTATAACTCGCCTCCAGGTAAACCTTTTTGCGGTTTTTAGCTAGGCGCGTGAAAGTCCCACGCGTAAAATGCCCTGCTTGAAGCCGTTCCCAAAATGCTTCGTATGCAGCACTTTTGACATATTCAGGCTCACAAAAGAGCGCGTGCTCTTTTCCCTTAATTTCGTCCAGAGTATAACCCATTAGGTTGAGAAAGCTTTCATTGGCGTTGAGAACCTTTCTATCGGTGTCAAATTCAATGAGAGCCATACTGGCTAGTGTGGCTTTGTGAATAGCTCTGAGTTCTTGGAGTTCTAGGATTTGCTGAGTAATATCGTTAGCAAATTTAATCACCTTGTGGACTTCACCATTAGAGTTCAGGATTGGGGTGTAGGTGGACTCCAAATAGAGCGTTTCTCCTTTCTTATTGACACGCTTAAAAGCGCCCTGTTTAAACACACCTGAACGCAGATCACTCCAATGCTTTGTGTATTCACTAGACTGCACGAGTTGGGAGGTGCAAAATAAAGAATGGTGCTTGCCCTTGATTTCCCCTAAAGTGTAGCCCATCAAACTTAAGAAGTTTTCATTGGCATGCAAAATCATACCATTGGTATCAAATTCAATCATAGCCATGGAACGATTGATGGCATCGTAAAACTGCCTTAGTTCATCAGATTGGTCGTTCAGGGCGGCTTGTGTGCGAATAGTCTCATTTGGTTGATGTCTGAGACGAAAAAATTTCATGCAACCTCCTCGAGTTGTTAAACTACAACACTTGCATTGTAAATGAAAAAAACAAAAAGACATACTTGCGCTATGTCATGATAGGCATGCAATAGCACAATAAGAAGCCGTTCTTACAGACCTACAAAATCCTACAAGCTGGGATTTCTGCTGTATTCTTGTTTCATCCATAGCACTAATGCGGCAAGAACTCTACCTGCTAAAGGCGATGCCTATTCTAGCAAAAATTGGGCTTTTGTGGCAAGAACAGCTAATGAAAATTTCATATATTCCTATGACTTTACATTGCTGTTTTTAACCCTGCAAACGTATACAACTCTTTAAAAAGTGCTTTGTGGACTTCTTTTGCTCCCCATAACTAAAGTTAGAATCCTCTAGCTTCAGCTGTGGGGAGTATGTCAACGATGTGGATTGGGTAAAGGCATTGAAAGCGTGCCCTTGTGCAACGCATACAAGATAGCACAAGAAAACGCGGATGTAAACTCTACTGCCCCTCTGGGGTTTAAGACTCTCCGGCAGAAATCCCGCTCGTCTTTAGCGGGTGGGATGAATGCCCCCTACCCTTGATTTTCTATGTATCTTTTGATAGTTTCTAGGTTAGCTTCTCCTATGGAACAGGCAAAAAATCCATCTGTCCAAAACTTTTGTTCTTTCCAAAAATGCTTGCGTAAGAACGGGATAAATCTTGGTTCTCTCCAAACTCTATAAGTAGTCATCTGCTTGATCCGCAAGATAATGGAACTGATAGACACCCTAGGGAGATATTCAATCATGAGGTGTAGATGGTCTTTGTTGGTTTGCCTTGCTATGATGATAAAATCTGAACTTTCCTCTATCTCTTCAAGCACAGACTTTATAAAAATAGCCACATCTCCTACGAGCAATTTTTTCTGTATCTGCGTCAGCTAAAATCAAATGGGCTTTTAGATTGTAGTTGCTCCTGTTTGTGGATAGATAGCCTTTGAGTTTGTAATGGTTTTCTTTCATAGCTCTACCTCAAAAATATTTTAAAAATTATGCTATAGCCATGCAAAATACTTAAGGCGTGGGGAATTGCTTAAAGCAATAAAGTTTAGGATTTACCCTAGTGTTGAACAAAAAACCTTGATAAACAAGCATTTTGGCTGTGCTAGGGTGGTCTATAACTACTTTTTAGCATACCGCCAAAAGCAATACGCGTCATCGCATTAGAGAAAACTACTTCAGTATGCAGAAGGTGCTCACCCCCCTTAAAAAGCAAGAGGCTTACTCTTATCTTAAGTGAATGCAACTCTCAAAGCTTGCAAATGGCATTAAGGCAACTGAGCACAGCTTTTGATAAATTCTTTTCTAAGTTAGCAGATTATCCTAGATTCAAATCTAAAAAGCATTCTAAGCAATCTTTCTGTGTCCCGCAACACTTAGAAATCAAACAAGAAACCAACCAAGTCAAGCTACCCAAATTCAAAGAAGCTATTAAAGCCAAGTTTCATAGGCATTTGCCTACAAACTCTATCGTCAAGCAGGGGTTTATCTCTTGTGTAGCAGATAAATACTACCTCTCTATAAGCTATGAGGATAATGAGCCTGAACCTAAACCCACAACTATCAGAAAAGCTGTGGGTTTAGATATGGGTTTAGAGTCTTTAGTGATAGCCAGTAATGGCGTGTTCTATCCCTATAAAAAGTTTTTCCAGAATCTACAAACCAAACTCACTAAAGCGCAAAGGAGATTGTCTAAGAAACTAAAAGGTTCTAGTAATAGGAGAAAACAAGCAAAGAAAGTGGCACAAATCCACGCTTCTATCAGCAATAGCAGAGAGGACTACCTACATAAAATCAGTAATGAGATAACCAATCAATACGATTTGATAGCAGTAGAAACCTTGAAAGTTAGGAATTTGGTTAAAAACCACAAACTAGCTAAGAGCATTGCCAATGCTAGCTGGTCTAGGCTCATTAGTCTATTAGAATATAAGGCTGGTTGGAAGTAAAACCCTTATCAAAATTAACCAATACTTCCCTAGCTCTCAAATCTGCTCGACCTGTGGGAGCAACACAGGTAAAAAGCCACTGCATATTAGAAATTTTATCTGGTTGTCAAACACACCACCACAGAGACCTAAACGCCAGTATCAATATTAGAAACTATGCTTTGGGTATGCTAGATGAGCGACACGCTATCAAGGTAGATAAAACTAGGGTGGGAAACCCCCGAAGTTACGCTTGTGGAGATTCCGCTAACGGGGCTGTAACCAAGTATGGCTACATACTGGATACTGCTAGTTATGGATCGTTGAAGCAAGAAGCCCACCCAGCAAATGCGTCGCATTTGTTTTAGCGGGTGGGTGATTCACCACGGATAAGTGCCCAAGGATTGAGTGGGCTTTTGGGATTGCTAGATTTGGGATCTGCTTGAAAATAGCCTTGATGCACAGGAGTGTCAGGGATTAGTAAATGCCTATTAGAAGAAGGGATATAGTTCCCCCCCCCCCGCATAGGCGGTTAGCACGGATATAATCTTCATTCTTTAGAGGGGTAATTTTGGCAAAAACTTTTTGCTTTTGGGGGTGGTAGTAAAAAGATAAGGAAGGTAAGGAGAGTGCAAGACCATAGGCATGTTTTAAGGATTGATGCCAAGATCGAGGAATCACGCGTTTTAAAAAATTCTTGCATTGTTGATTCGTGAGTGACAAAGAAACTCCTTACAAAAACCTGCATTATACACTAGCACACATGAAGATCAGGCAGCATTTCTAAATCACAGATCACTGACCATGGGGATATGTCAAATGCAGTGTTGAATGATAAAGGTGAGGCTATGGCGTTCAGACACTCTTTGGCTTTAACCTCTTATCCCCATAGCTTAGTTGCTTGTGGGATTTAGCGCGCGGGAGGTGATCGAATTCTACAAGCTCACCCATATCTTAATTCTTAAAGCAACCTATAACACTAACAAATTCAGCTATAATACGCCACAAATCATCGTAAAGGGTCTGCATGCCAGAAAAGAATGTCTTTGAGAAGATCGTAGCTGGAGAATTGCCTTGTAAAAAAGTTTTAGAAGATCAGGATTTTTTGGCCTTTGAGGACATTAATCCCAAAGCCCCCGTGCATGTACTAGTCATTCCTAAAGTGGGTGTGAAAGATTTCAACGCTATCACGCCAGAACTCTCCTCCAAAATCAATGCCTTTATTTTAGAAGTGGTGAAGGTTTTAGGTCTCGATCAAAAGGGCTATAGATTGATTACAAACATTGGATCTGATGGGGGACAGGAAGTGCCCCATTTGCATTTCCACATTCTAGGAGGCGTAAAGCTCACATGGCCCAAACTCCACTAAGTTCAAAAGACACGCAGCGCTTTCTGGACAAGGCTTTTGCACCCTTGCTTAAAACACAATCCAAGATCGAGCAACTTACCCAGGTGCGTGAAAGCTTGATTCTCAAAAAGGGGGTGCGCTATTTCGATTGGACAGCTTCTGGATTGGCTAGCACCCTTGTAGAAAAACGGGTACTCAAGCTCTTACCCTTTTATGCCAATGCACATTCGGAAGTGTCTAAGCACGCTTCCTTGATGCAGGAGGTGTACACAGAGAGCAAGGCGCGTTTAAAAAAGAGTTTGGGTTTGGGGGAGGACTTTATCGTCTTGAGTGCTGGTTTTGGAGCTAGCCATGCTATCAAGCGTTTCCAAGAGATTCTAGGCATTTACATTCCTCCCAAGAGTCGCCAAGTCCTAGGAGGGCTTAAGGGGGCTGATTTACCACAGGTGATCATTGGACCTTATGAGCATCACTCTAATGAAATCTCTTGGCGCGAGGGATTGTGTGAGGTTGTACGTCTGGAGTTAGACCCTCAAGGACTTTTTTCCCTAGAGAAGCTAGAAGTGGCTTTACAAGAGGCACGAAAAAAGACACATGGTTTTACCCCTCTTGTTTCCATAGGTGTGGCTTCCAATGTAACGGGCATGATCGTTCCCTATAGGGAAATTTCTCAACTCTGTGCGCGCTATCAGGCGCGTTTGGCTTTTGATGCAGCGGCGTTTAGCCCACACGATAACTTGGAAAATTTGGATTTTGATGCCCTTTTTCTCTCAGCCCACAAACTCTTAGGAGGAGTTGGGACATGCGGAATCCTGGGGGTTAAAAAGCAACTCATTGATACAAACTTACCTCCTAGTTTTAGTGGGGGTGGGGTGGTCAAGTATGTGAGTCGCAGCACACAGGAGTATATCGAAGCCTCAGATGTACGCGAAGAGGTGGGCACCTATGGTCTTGTACAGCTCTTTAGAGCGGCTTTAGCTCTACAATTGCGCGATGAGATCGGCACGCCCACCATTAGACGGCGCGAGAGCATGCTCTCTAAGGTTTTTATGCACGCCTTAAGTCAGATTCCCGCCGTGCAAATCTATGGCAATGTGCATGCTCCACGATTGGGCAATGTTGCATTCAATGCGGGTGGAGTGTCTTGCTACGCATTGGCGCATTTACTCAGCCATCGGTTTGGGATTGAGACGCGCGCAGGGTGTTCGTGCGCAGGCCCCTATGGACACGACTTGCTAGATATGAAAGATAGTAGCTTTAGCGCGTTGCAAGAAAAGGGCACAAAGCCAGGCTGGTTACGCGTGAGTTTGCACTACAGCCACACCTTAGAAGATGTAGATTTTCTCATCGATCGCATTAGCAAAGCGATCCAAACATTGCGTGGAGGTTGAAATGGAAGAAGTGGTGCAAGAGGCAACTTGGATGGAGCTGGAAGAATTCTTGGAAATTTCCAGATTGCCCAAAGAGCGCATTTTAGCTCTTATCCAAGATAAAAGCATTTTAAGCAAGCATGATGAAGAGCACATTTGGATAGATCTGCATAGCGCAACTCAGGTTTTGGCTAAACGTGTTATGGGCAAAAATATTGTACCTAAAACAGGTTATCCAGCCTTGTTAGAAAATATGGGGGCTAATGCTCTCGATCCTATTTTTGTCGAAAAAACCATTAACACTATTTTAAGCCTGCATGACAAGGTAATCGGGGCTAAAGATGAGGCGATCTGCGCGTATAAAAACGAAAATGTTTTTTTAAAAGACGCAGTGATTTCGATGCAGGAGGTCTACGATGAAGACAAGCGCACCATTGAAGTCTTGCAAGATGAGCTCACCAAGCTACGCGAAGAAATCGAATTCATGAAGCGCAAATACCGCCTGATGTGGGGCAAGGTAACAGATATGGGGAATGTGAAGTAACTAGGGTATCTTATTTAAAAGTTCTTTGAGCTGGGCGTTGAGCTCGGAGATCTCGCGCACCTTGTTGATATAGGCCTTGAAAAGGTCCATTGGGTCAGTTTCCTTGAGGTGGAAGGTGTCTTTGATCTCATCGATAGCCTCCTGGCTAAATCGCGCGTCTAAAGTGATCTTATAACGCTTATTACCAATATTCACTTCGATGGTTTGAGAGGAGGGGCTATCACTCATGTTTCAAAAGCTTTCATGATCTTGTCATAGAGTTCTTGTAAACGCTTGTCCTTGCTGGCAATCTCTTCATAGAGAGCGTTGAGTTGGCGATCCTTTTCCTCATGCTGGGTGGCTAGGGTCGCATTTTTGAGTTGTAAATCCTTGTTTTCTTCTTCTAGGAGTGCGAATTTGATCAAGAGATCGTCAATCTTTTCATGAACCTGATCTAAGATATCCTGCCCCATTAACATCCTTTTTTCAAACTAATGAGGGGGTATTATAGCAAAAATCTAGGCTTTAATGCGGATATTTGGGGCGCTTGAGTCCGCTGGTATCGTAATGGGTAAATCCTTTAAGTCCATATGCTTTCAGGGCATACAAACGACTTTTGATAGCACGGCTAATGGAAGTATGGGTTATGCGCTCGAAGCAATGTTCATGGTAAAGCTCTGGACAAGCGATGGCATTTTGCAGGAAAGCTAAAATTTTCGCAAAGTTCAAATCATTACAAAAAGTACCCTTACCCTCTTTGATATGAAGTGGAGGGGTATAAAGCATCTCTAAATAGGCATTAGGATGGGTGTCTAAGTAGCGCACAAAATCCATCGCTTCATGAAAATCTTTAAAGTCGTGCACATTGACAAAACTCTTAGGATTAAAATCTTGTGCTACGAGAGGATTACCCCAATAAATAGGGATGGTATGAGCAAAATAAGCGTCTACAATCTTTTCTGTGGTGTAGCCTAAACCCTTGGTATTTTCAAAGCAGAGGTTGAATTTGTAGCGGCTGAGGAATTCCCATTTGTTGGCTACGGGTTGCCCCGTCGTGTTATACACCTTGCCACCTCCGCTTATAGGGCGATACGCTGTTAGCTCTTGATAAAAGCGGTTGCGTTCAGGAGCATTGGAATTAGAGGCCACAAAGCTAGCAAAATCGCGTGCGCTCAAATCTAATTGTTCTCTGACGCATCGATCTAAATGCGCATAGGCACGCGCAAAGGGAATTACACCATGTGTTTGCGGGAAGTCAAAGGGCAGATCTGCATAGGTGTCTAGCAAGGTGTAGAGCTTGAACAAGTGCAGGTAATACAGGGGCACGCGCAAATAGCGCTCATGAAAATGCATGTGATCAAAACCCATGCCAAAGTCGTAAATATCAAAGTTAATGCGCTCATTCTCGCCTGTATAGCCGATTCTTTTTTGAGGAAAATCTAAGATTTTCTTGTGATAGCCTTCAAGACGAAATGATGCACCAAAGACTAGGTCGCAGGCTTTGAGAGGGGAGGTTTGGTACTCCAAAGTATAGCGCTGCGCCAAAATATGCTCAAACCCGTGCTCTTTAAATTCGGGGCAATGAGAGAACCCCACTACTAAAGGAAGTTTGTGCGTCTGTGGATCGATGTGCATAGACGCACAATAAGCGTCTAGCAATGGTTGGAACATCAATGCGCCTGGAATTGATAGATGTGATGTCCATACCCTTTAAAGAGCTTGCAGCAGATAAAATGCAAAATCAACGCAGCCACAAAGGGCAGGAGCGCATAAGCAATAATCACACGCACAAAGGGCTGATCTAAGTTATGCAATAGGGCTTCTTCATAGGCTTTAATAGGTCCAATGAGCCCCACAATCCCAAAGCCCGCACTCTTGGCATCACCAGTGATTTGGAAAAAATAGGTGATCAAGCCTCCCACAACACCATTAGCGATGATGCAAACATACATGATAGGCGCTTTGAAGAGATTGGGAATCATCATCTTCATGCCTCCTAGTAAAATTGCTACACTCACCCCTGCCTTGTTTTTAGCTAATAAAGAGCCCACAATGAGCACAGCCGTAGTGGAAGTTACGCCCAAATTCGCCGCGCCTGAGGCTAACCCACTAATTCCGATAATCAGACTCACCGCCACCGTAGAAATAGGCGAGATGATAATGATCGCATAAGAGATCGAGATGAGCACGCTCATAGGCAAAGGGTGAAGCTGGGCGAAGTATACGATTCCATGCCCAATTTCTTTTGTGATCTGAGTAGTGTAGGGTAAAAGCAAGAGTCCCACACAGCCACAGCCCGCAGAAACCACCATGGGTTGGAGTATGATGGTGAGTGATCCAAATTTATCACCCAGCCACTTGGTGAGCAACACCGCGCATGCCGCAATGATGAGCACATTGAGCAAATCTCCAATGCCCACCAATACCAAGCCATGCGCGCCGTGTTTAACCACCCCCGAGGCGATAAAAGTCGCTACACCAATAATGGCAGATTTCATTGGGTTAAAATTAAAAGCAAGCCCTACCAACACGCCCGTGATGAGTGAAACTAGGGCCTGCAAGATTACCAAAGCGTCTAAAAATAACGCAATGACATGGATGGAATTATAGGGCTTAAGCAGAGCGCCCAGGATCGCATTGGGAGCTAAGGCGATCACAACCGCTAAAGCCATTCCATACAAAAGCTTGAGCAAGAAATCCTTCACAAAATCTCCCTTTGCATAAAAAAATTAAGAAACTTTAGTTATCCACCCCTGAGGTGCTTGTAGGTCGCCAAATTGCATGCCTACCAAGGTCTCATAGAGCTTTTTAGTGATGGGTCCGGCCTGTTCTTGGCTATAAAATACATGTAACTTGCCCTGATAAGAAATACCCCCTACAGGAACGATGACCGCCGCTGTGCCACAAACCCCAGCTTCGCTGTATTCCTCTAGGGCATTGATGAAGACATCTCCTTCTACCACTTCTAAGCCTAGATGTTCTTTGGCTAGGTGCACCAAGGACATGCGTGTGATGCTGGGCAGAATGGAGGGGGAAGCGGGGGTAACAAAAACCCCTTTCTTAGAGACGGCAAAGAAATTAGCCGCGCCCACTTCCTCGATCTTGGTGCGTGTAGCTGGGTCGAGGTAGACACAATCGCTAAAGCCCTGCTCCTTAGCTAATTTGGCAGGAAGCAAGCTTCCCGCATAATTCCCCCCCACTTTAACTGCCCCTGTTCCACTGGGTGCAGCGCGATCGAACTCGGACACAACGAAATTAGCTGGGCGCATTCCTCCTTTGAAATAAGGCCCTACAGGCGCACAAAAGACGATAAACAAGTATTCTTGCGCAGGTTGCAGACCTAACCCCTTGCCCACACCTAGCACGAGAGGACGGACATAAAGTGTCGCTCCCGATCCATAGGGGCCCACCCATTTCTCGTTGGATTGAACTACCTGAGTACACGCTTTAAGGAATAAGTCTACAGGAACGGGGGGCATGAGCAGACGCTGACAAGATTTTTGAAGGCGCTTGGCATTCTCCTCTGGGCGGAACAAATTGATCGAATTGTCCTTACAGCGGTAGGCTTTTAAGCCCTCAAAACATTGCTGACCATAGTGCAGAGCGGGGGAAGCCTCATGGAGCACGACATGGTTATCTTTGACCAACTCACCTGCCGACCATGCGCCGTCTTTATAATGCGCCACAAAACGAAAATCCGTTTGGATATACTCAAAACCCACATTATTCCAGTCTAAATTGGCCATAAAATCTCCCTTTAAAGTTTTTAATGACTAGATATGCAAAAAATATTCCATGTAACTATTGTGCAAGATTTGTCGATTCAGTACAGCCCTACTATGATAGACCTTCCCCCCCCCACCCCCTAGCCTTAGTTGTGGGGCTAGTTAGTCAATATAATCTTGTACAACACTTTGTATGATAGCCACTATCAAATGTAAAAGCAGCAACAATATTGTCTATTCTTGCAAATACCATATTGTGTGGTGA